>JBOGDG010000162.1:0-6954 GCA_050701655.1 Micromonosporaceae bacterium | reverse complement strand
CCATATGGCTGCGCACCGTGGTGGCGAACAGCCAGGTACGGATGATCTCGTGGCTCTGCGGCCGCAGGTCCATCGGGAACACCCTGCCGTACAGGTCGGGGTCGCGTTCCCAGCCGCCGGCGATCTGCGGGGTGAGTGAGGAGGTGGCCCAGGTGTCCATCACGTCCGGGTCGGCGATGAAGCCGCCCGGCCGGCCGCGCTGCGACTCGTCGAAGCCGGGCGGCGACTGCGAGGACGGGTCCACCGGCAGCTCCGTCTCCGACGGCACCAGCGGGTTGGCGTGGTCGGGCAGCCCCACCTCGTCGAGCCGGTACCAGACCGGGATCGGCACTCCGAAGTAGCGCTGCCGGCTGATCAGCCAGTCGCCGGTCAGCCCCTCCACCCAGTGCCGGTAGCGGTGTCGCATGTGCGGCGGCACCCACTCCAGCTCGTCGCCCCGGGCGAGCAGCTGTTCGCGCAGCGGCAGGTCGCGCCCGCCGTTGCGCAGATACCACTGCCGGGTGGTGACGATCTCCAGCGGCTGCTCGCCCCGCTCGTAGAACTTCACCGGGTGGGTGATCTCGCGCGGCTCGCCGTCCAGCGCCTGGGCGTCGCGGAGCAGCTCCACGATCCGGCGCCGGGCCTGCTTGACGTAGAGACCCGCCAGTGCCGCATAGGGCTCGGCGGGCACCCCCTCGGGAGCGTCCGGCACCAGCTTCCCGTCACGGCCGACCACAGGGCGGGTCGGGAGGTTGAGGTCACGCCACCAGGTCACGTCGGCTAGGTCGCCGAACGTACAGATCATCGCGATCCCGGAGCCCTTCTCCGGATCGGCGAGCGGGTGGGCGTACACCCGGATCGGGAAGCCGAACAGCGGGGTGCGCAAGGTGCGGCCGACGAGTGAGGAGAAACGGTCGTCGTCGGGATGGCAGGCCGCCGCGACACACGCCGGCAGCAGCTCCGGCCGGGTGGTCTCGACCGGCACCGGGCTGCCGTCCTCGGCGGTGAAGACCAGCCGGTGGTACGCCCCCGGGCGGTCCCGGTCCTCCAGCTCGGCCTGGGCGACCGCGGTGCCGAAAGTGGTGTCCCAGAGCGTCGGCGCATGCGCGGTGTACGCTTCGCCGCGCGCCAGATTCCGCAGGAACGCCCGCTGGCTCGCCGCCCGCGCCGCGTCCCCGATCGTGGTGTAGAGGTACGACCAGTCCACCGAGAGCCCGAGCCGGCGCCACACGTCCTCGAACGCCGCCTCGTCGATCGCGGTCAACCGGTGGCACAGCTCGATGAAGTTGCGCCGCGAGATGGGGATCTGCTCTTTCGGCGGGTCCTCCGGCGGCTCGAAGTCGGGGTCGTACGGCAGGTAGGGGTCACACCGCACCCCGAAGTAGTGCTGCACCCGGCGCTCGGTGGGCAGCCCGTTGTCGTCCCACCCCATCGGGTAGAACACTGCCTTGCCGCGCATCCGCTGGTAGCGCGCCACCAGGTCGGTGTGGGTGTAGGAGAACACGTGCCCGATGTGCAGCGACCCGGAGACCGTGGGCGGAGGCGTGTCGACGGCGTATACCTCGGACCGCTGCCGCGAGCGGTCGAAGGCGTACGTCTGCTGCGTGTCCCAGCGGCGCGTCCACTTCTCCTCCAGGCCGTCAAGTGACGGCTTATCGGGAAGCTTGCGGCCGGTGGTCGGTCCGGGTGTCATGTCCTGCGATGGTACGGAGCCCGCCGGCTGATCGCCGCCGCATTCGCACGAGGTGCTCCGCGTACCCTCAAGGATATGTCGGACCCCGTCGATGCCTGGACCGCCGCGATCGAGATCGACCTGGACGCGGTGGCACGCGAGGTCGGCCTGGTGTGATCGGGCCCTACCGGCCGGCCGACCGCGCGGCGCTGTACCGGATCTGCCTGGCCACCGGCGACAGCGGCGGTGACGCCACCGGGCTCTACCGCGATCTTGACCTGCTCGGACACGTCTACGTCGGGCCCTACCTCACGCTGGAGCCGTCGCTCGCCTTCGTGCTGGCCGACGCCGAGGGACCGTCCGGGTACGTGCTCGGCGCGCTCGACACCGCCGACTTCGAGGCCCGCGCCGAACGCGACTGGTGGCCCGGGTTGCGGGAGCGATATCCCGCACCGGATCCCGCGAACCGTCCACACTGGACGGGCGACCAGCGGCTCGCCGGGCAGATCCACTGGCCGCACCGGACCCCGGCGGAGCTGGTCGAGGCGTACCCGTCGCACCTGCACATCGACCTGCTGCCGAGGGCGCAGGGCGGCGGTCACGGGCGCCGCATGATGGAGACGCTGCTGGCCGCGTTGCGGGAGCGGGGGTCGACCGGCGTACACCTCGGGGTGGGACGCCGTAACGCGCGAGCGGTGGCCTTCTACCGGCGCCTGGGCTTCACCGAGATCGAGGCGCTCCCTGACTCGTTCCTACTGTGCCAGCGGCTCTAGCGGGTCGCTGCGGCACCGAGCGGCTCATCCGGCGGCGATGGCCTCGATCTCCAGCAGCCACCCGCTGTCGTAGATCTCCGCGATGATCACCGTCAACGACGGGCGGTGCTCACCCAGGATCTCTGGGCGTACGTCGCCGTTGACGCCGGCGTGGCGACGGTCGGAGAGGTACGTGGTCACCTTCACCAGGTTGCCGACATCCAGGTCGGCCGCGCGCAGTGCCGCCGTCAGATTGGCCCACACCAGCCGGCACTGGGCATCGAAGTCGTCCGGCACGGCGCCGTCCCCGTCGACCGGAATCTGGCCGCTGATGAACAGCAGTCGCGAGGCGCCATCGACCGACAATGCCTGGGTGTAGCCGCCCAGCGGCCGCGGCGCGTCCGTTGGGTCGATCGGCACCAGCGCTGGTGTGCGCATCGTTCTCCTCAATCGGTCGATCGCCAGCAGCCTCAGGCGAGGCTGTCGTACCGGGAGCCTCAGGCGAGGCTGTCGCGCCACTGCTGGTGCAGCTCGGCGTACTGACCGCCAGCGGTGATCAGCTCCGACGGTGAGCCGTCCTCGACCACCCGACCGGAGTCGAGCACCAGCACCCGGTCGGCGATCTCCACGGTGGACAGCCGGTGCGCGATCACGATCGCCGTACGCTCGGCCAGGATCGTACGCAGCGCGCGCTGCACCGCCCGTTCGCTCGGCAGGTCCAGCGACGAGGTGGCCTCGTCCAGGATCAGCACCGCCGGGTCGGCGAGGAACGCCCGCGCGAACGCGACCAGCTGGCGTTGCCCAGCGGAGAGCCGGCCGCCGCGCTTGCGTACCTCGGTGTCGTAGCCGTTCGGCAGGGCCCGGATGAACGCGTCCGCGCCGATCGCGCGGGCGGCCGCCTGCACCTCGTCCCGCGCCGCGCCCGGGCGTCCGAACTCGATGTTCTCCGCGACGGTGCCGGAGAACAGAAAGTTCTCCTGGGTCACCATCACCACGGCGCCGCGCAGCTGCTCCTCGGCGAGGTCGCGCAGGTCGATCCCGTCCAGCGACGCGACCCCGTCCACCGGGTCGTAGAACCGGGTCAGCAGCTTCGCGATGGTGCTCTTGCCGGCGCCCGTCGCGCCCACCACTGCCACGGTCTGGCCAGCGGGGATGGTCAGCTCCAGCCGCGGCAGCACCGGCTCGTCGGCCCGGTAGTGGAAGGCCACGCCCCGCAACGCCAGCTCACCGCGTACCCCCGCCGAAGGAAGCGGGGCCGGTGAGGTCGGGGGAGGTACGCCGGGACGCTCGTCCAGCACCCCGGCCAGCTTCTCCAGCGCCGCCGTCGCCGACTGCAGCGAGTTGTAGAACATCGACAGCTCCTGCATCGGCTCGAAGAACCACCGCAGGTAGAGCAGGAACGCGGCGAGTACGCCGAGCTCGGTCTGCCCCTGGATGACCTGCCAACCGCCGTACGTGAGGACCACCGCGATGGTGATGTTGCCGATCAGCTTCACGCCCGGCGCGAAGGTGCTGATCAGCCGGAACGCCCGCCGGTTGGCCAGCCGGTAGTCGTCGTTCACCGCGTCGAAGATCTGCTGGTTGCGGGGCTCGCGGCGGAACGCCTGCACCGCCGCGATGCCGCCGAGCGACTCCACGAAGTGCACGATCACCAGCGCGATCTTCTCCCGGGTACGCCGGTACGCCACCGCCGAGTTCTTCCGGAACCACGACGAGATCCACAGCAGGAACGGGAAGCAGAGCAGCGTCACCAGCGCCAACTTCCAGTCCAGCCAGAGCAGGATGCCGGCCACGCTGACCACCGACAGGCCGGCCAGCAGCAGATCCTCGATCCCGCCGTCGGCCAGCTCGGAGATGGAGTCCATGTCGCTGGTCAGCCGGGAGATCACCTTCCCGGAGGTGTATCGCTCGTGGAACGCCAGCGACAGCCGCTGGAAGTGCCGGAACACCCGCCGCCGCAGGTCCAGCAGCACCGCCTGCCCGATCCGGCCGCTCGCGGTGATGAAGCCGCGCTTGGTGAAGTACTCGGTGAGCGCCGCCACCGCGAACGCCACCGCCACCCACGTCAGGACCATCACGTCGCCGCGGCCCAGCGCGGGTACCCCGGAGTCGATCCCGATCTTGACCAGGTACGGGCCGGCCATCGCCGCCGCGTTCTGGGTCAGCAGGAGCGCCACCGCCAGCCCGATCAGCCGCCGGTGCGGCCGCAGCAGCGAGCGCAGCAGCCGGCGGCTGCGCCCCCGCAGCAGGATCACCGAACGGGCGTCGGTGGCCTCCGCCGCCGTACGCTCGTCCTCCTCGGCCGCCTGCCCCCGCCACGCCTGCACGTCGATCTGGCTCATGCCGTCACCTCCGCTTCAGCGCTCAGGACCGCCCGGTACGCCGGCACCGTCGCCAACAGCTCCGAGTGCTGGCCGATCGCGGCGATCCGGCCGTCCTCCAGCAGCGCCACCCGGTCGGCCAGCGCGACGGTGCTCGGGCGGTGCGCCACCACCAGCGCGGTGGTGCCGGCCAGCACTCGCCGCAGCGCCTCCTCCACCTGCTTTTCGGTGTGTACGTCGAGCGCCGAGAGCGGATCGTCCAGCACCAGCACCCGCGGTTTCACGATCACCGCACGGGCCAGTGCGAGCCGTTGCCGTTGCCCGCCGGATAACGACATGCCCTGCTCGCCGATCCGGGTGGCCAGCCCCCAGGGCAGGTCGTACACGAACTCGGCGCGGGCCACGGCGAGCGCCTCGGCGATGTCGTCGTCGGAGGCCCCCGGACGGCCGAGCGTGAGATTTTCCCGGATGCTCATCGAGAACAGCGTCGGCTCCTCGAACGCGGTGCAGACCGTACGCCGCAGCGACTCCAGCGTGACGTCGCGCAGGTCGTGCCCGTCCAGGGTGACCCGGCCCCGGGTCGGGTCGTGCAGCCGCAGCGCCAGCGCCGCGAGGGTGGTCTTGCCGGAGCCGGTGACCCCGACCAGGGCCAGCGTCTCGCCGGGCGTGATCTCCAGGTCGACCCCGTGCAGCACCGGCAGCTCGCCGTCCGGGTACGCGAACCCGACCGCCTCGAAGCGCAGCCGGCCGTCGGTGGCCTCCAGCTCGCGTGCCTGGGGCGAGTCGACGACGGTGGGCTCGGTGTCGAAGACCTCGTACAGCCGGTCGGCGGCGGTCATCGCCTCCTGGCCGTTGGCGAGGATCCACCCCATCGCCCCGATCGGCCACGCCAGCATCAGGTGCAGCGAGGCGAACGCCACCAGCCCGCCCAGTGTGAGGTCGCCGGTGCTCACCGCCACCGCGCCGACCACCAGCACCACCCCGAGGGTGGCCGCCGGTACGAGCTCCAGCAGCGCCCAGAACTTGGCGACGATCCGGGCCTTGCCGACGGCGGTGTCGTGCAGCCGTACCGCGCGGGCGTTGAACCGCCGGAACACCTCGGCGCCGCGGCCGAACGCCTTGATGGTGCGCATCCCGTGGGCGGTCTCCTCGACCTCGGTCGCCACGTCGCCCTGCTGGTCCTGCTGCCGGCGGGAGGTCTCCAGGTAGCGCCGCCCGAAGTGCCGCGCCGACCAGAACAGCGGCACCGCGCTCGCCGCCACCACCAGCGCCAGCGGCCAGTACAGGTCGAACAGCAGCACCAGTACGGTGACGAACGTCACAGCGTTCACCAGCAGGAAGATCAGCCCGAACGACAGGAACCGCCGGATCACGCCCAGGTCGGTGGTGGCGCGGGAGAGCAGTTGCCCGGACTGCCACCGGCCGTGGAACGCCACCGAGAGCCGTTGCAGGTGGGCGTACAGGGCGGAGCGGAGCTCGGTCTCCATGCCGAGCGCGGCGTCGGACTGGATCCACCGGCGTACGAAGTTCAGCCCCGCCTCGGCGATCCCGAGCGCCAGCGCGGCGACGCCCAGCAGCGGCAGCGCGCCAGCGTCGCCGTGGCGTACCGGGCCGTCGATGACGCGTTGGATCAGCAGCGGGATCACGATGCTGGCGCCCATCGCGCCGGCGGCGGCGAGCGTCATCACCAGCATCTGCAAGGCGTACGGCGCGACGTAGCTGCGGATCCGCCAGAGGCTGCCGAGCGGGTGCCGTGTCGGTAGGGGAGCGGTCCGAACAGGGTCAGATAGGTGTGACGGCACGTCGCGACCGTACCGACGGAGGGGTGTCGATCTCTTCTGATTTTCCGCCGGTACGGCAGGCGCGCGGGACATCCGCCCACCCTGCAACCTCAACCAAACTTCAAGTCAAACCGGCTGGGGTGCTCGGGTTTGTGGTCGATTCGCTGTCTCCCATCGGGCGGTGACGACTGTCCTGTCTTTTGTTCGATCGGGCGGTGACGACAGAACGACCACAAACCCTCGCCCCATCGGGTCAGGCCGAGGCGGATTCGTGGTTGAGGAGCCAGCGCTTGACGGGGAGGCCCCAGCGGAAGCCGCCGAGCGTGCCGTCCACCCGGATCACCCGGTGGCACGGTACGAACAACGCCGCCGCGTTGCGGGCACAGGCCTGGGCGGCGGCCCGTACGGCGGCGGGGCGGCCGGCGAGCGCGGCGTACCCGGTGTAGGTG
>JBOGDG010000161.1:0-6982 GCA_050701655.1 Micromonosporaceae bacterium | reverse complement strand
GCACGTGGTCGACCTGCTGGACTGGGCGGCGGACGCGGATGTCGCGGTGGTGCCGTACGGCGGCGGCTCGTCGGTGGTCGGCGGCGTGGAGTGCCGCGACCCGGGCGACCGCGCCGGGGTGGTCAGTCTCGACCTGACCCGACTGGACCGGGTGCTCGAGGTCGACCCCGTCAGCCGGGCCGCCCGGATCCAGGCCGGTGCGTTCGGCCCGGCGCTCGAGGAGCAGCTCAAGCCACACGGGCTGACGTTGCGGCACTTCCCGCAGAGCTTCGAGTTCTCCACCCTGGGTGGCTGGCTGGCGACCCGGGCCGGCGGCCACTACGCGACGCTGCACACCCACATCGACGACTTCGTGGAGTCGCTTCGGGTGGTGACCCCGAGTGGGATCAGCGAGTCGCGGCGGCTGCCGGGGTCGGGCGCGGGGCCGTCACCGGACCGGCTGTTCCTCGGCTCGGAAGGCATCCTCGGGGTGATCACCGAGTCGTGGCTGCGGGTGCAGGCGCGGCCGGTGCACAAGGCGTCGGCCGCGGTCAGCTTCACCGACTTCGCCGCCGCGGTGGCGGCCACCCGCGCCATCGCGCAGTCCGGGCTGCACCCGGCCAACTGCCGGCTGCTGGATCCGGGCGAGGCGATGCTCAGCGGCGCGGGCGACGGATCGCAGAGCGTACTGGTGCTCGGGGTGGAGTCGGCGGCGCTCCCGGTCGACATCGCGCCGCTGGTGGAGATCGCGGTGGCGGCAGGCGGCACGGCACGCTCCTCCGGCGGCGACGCGGTGGACGCGTGGCGTGCGGCGTTCCTGCGGATGCCGTACCTGCGGGACGGGCTGGCGCGGCTCTCCGCGGTGGTGGAGACCTTCGAGACCGCGACCACCTGGGACAGGGTGGAAGAGCTGGTCGCGGCGGTACGCGAGGAGCTGGGCGCCGCGATCCGGCGCGTCACCGGCGCCGACGGCATGATCAACTGCCGTTTCACCCACGTGTACCCCGACGGCGCGGCGCCGTACTTCACGGTGATCGCGCCGGGGCGTACCGGCTCCGAGCTGGCGATGTGGGACGAGCTGAAGGCGACCGCCAGCGAGCTGCTGCTGCGGCATGGCGGCACCATCACGCACCATCACGCGGTCGGCCGCGACCACCGGCCGTGGTACGACCAGCAGCGCCCCGAGCCGTTCGCGCTCGCGCTGCGCGCCGCCAAGCAGGCGCTGGACCCGGCCGGGATCCTGAACCCCGGCGTACTCATCGACTAGTCGTCGGTGGGCTTGCGGCGCAGCGACTTGGTACGACCCCGCCGCGTCTTGGCGTCCATCCGCTTGCGCTGCGCGGAGCGGCTGGGACGGGTTGGCCGGCGGGGCGACGGCGGAGGCGCGATCGCCTCGGCGAGTACGGCAGCCAACCGCTCCTGCGCCGCCTGCCGGTTGCGCAGCTGGGAACGGTGCTCGGAGGCGACGATGGTGAGTACGCCGTCGACCAGCCGGCTCGCCAGCCGTTGCAGCGCGCGAGCCTTCCGGGTCGGGCCGAACGCGGTGGTACCGGCGACGTCGAAGCTCAGCTCCACCCGCGAGTCGGTGGTGTTGACGCCCTGCCCACCGGGGCCGCTGGCGCGGGAGAACCGCCAGCTCAGCTCGCCGGCCGGGATCACAACCCCGTTGCCGACCGGTACGCCGTCCTCCACTGCTGCCCCTCAGCTACCCGGCGACAGCAGGCGAGATTCGCCGACCGCCATCGGCCACAGGTCGGCGTCGGGGCGGCCCGCCGCGCGCCACGCCGCGACCGACTCCTCCAGCGGCGCCAGCAACGGCTCGCGGGACAGCGCGAACGTGCCCCAGTGCATCGTCGCCATCCGCGGGGAGCCGAGGTCGGCGCAGGCGCGTACCGCCTCTTCGGGATTCATGTGTACGGGCTTCATGAACCACCGCGGCTCGTACGCCCCGACCGGCAGCAGCGCCAGATCGATGTCGGGATGCCGGCGCGCGATCTCGCCGAACCAGTGCCCGTACGCGGTGTCGCCGGCGAAGTAGACGGTGCCCGCTTCGGCGCGTACCACCCAGCCACCCCACAGAGTGCGGCAGGCGTCGACGAGGCCACGCCGGCTCCAGTGGTGCGCCGGTACGAAGCCGAACTCGACGCCGTCCAGCGTGACCGACTCCCACCAGTCCAGCTCGGTGACGGCGGTGAAGCCGAGCCGCCGGAACCACCGCCCCAGCCCACCGGGCACGAGGCACGGGGTGTCGCGGGGCAGTCGCCGGATGGTGGGCGCGTCCAGGTGGTCGTAGTGGTTGTGGCTGATCAGCACCGCGTCGATGCGGGGCAGCGCCTCCCACGGCACCCCCACCGGGGTGAGCCGGGGCGGTACGCCGGGGATCTTGCGTGACCACACCGGGTCGGTGAGCACCGTGAGCCCACCCACTCGCAGCACGTAGCTCGCGTGCCCCGCCCAGGTCACCCCGAACTGCCCGTACGGCACCTCCGGGAGCGTGGCCCTCGACCGCACCGGGATCCGGGAGGCGTCGGAGAGGTCGCGCGGCGCGAAGCCGCCCTGCCGCATCAGCTTGAACACGTCCCGCATCCGGGGGATCGGGTCGGTCAGCCGGTCGGCGAAGCTGGCCGGCCAGCGGCGGGTGGTGTCGGGGCGGACGGTGGTCACCTGCCAAACGTACCGGGTCGTCACAGCCGGGCCCGCCGCTTCGTCAGAGGGGTATACGACGACGACGAGAGAGGAACCACAGATGCGTGTACTACTCGTGGGAGCCACCGGTGTGGTGGGCAGGCCGTTGCTGCCGCGGCTGCTCGCCGACGGACACCAGGTGTACGCCACCACCAGCCGCCAGGCGCGTACCGGGGAGCTGGCCACCGCCGGCGCCGAGCCGGTGGTGCTGGACGTGCTCAATGCTGACGCCACCCGGGAAGCGGTGGCGCGGATCCGGCCCGAGGTGATCGTGCACCAGGCCACCGCGCTGTCCGGGCTGGGCAACAACCCGCGCAAGTTCCCCGCGTACTTCGCGGTCACCAACCGGCTGCGCACCGAGGGCACGGCCAACCTGCTCGTCGCGGCCGAGGCGATCGGCGGGGCACGGCTGGTGGCGCAGAGCTACTGCGGCTGGCCGTACGCCCCCGAAGACGGGCCGGTGAAAGACGAGGACGCGCCGCTGAACCCCGACCCGCCCGCCGGGTTGCGGACCACCCTCGAGGCGATCGTCACGCTGGAGCGGCTGGTCACCGACTCCCCCGACGGCGTGGTCCTCCGGTACGGGGGCTTCTACGGCCCCGGCACCTCCATGGTCTCGGGCGGGCCACAGGTGGAAGCCATCCGGAAACGGCGGCTTCCGCTGATCGGGGACGGGGCGGGGGTGACCTCCTTCATCCACGTGGACGACGCGGCCGCCGCCACCACCGCCGCCGTCACCACCGGAAGCGGCATCTACAACATCGTCGACGACGAGCCGGCGCGCTTCGCCGAGTGGGTGCCGGAGCTGGCCCGCGTGCTCGGCGCCAAACCGCCCTGGCGGATCCCGCTGTGGCTCGCCCGCCCGCTGGCCGGCGACGCCGCCGTCTACCTGATGACCCGTAGCCGCGGCGGCTCCAACACCCGCGCCAAGCGCGACCTGGCATGGACGCCTGCGCACCCCACCTGGCGCGCCGGCTTCCGCGCCGAGCTCACCCGGCAGTGAAGCTCACGGCGTGCTTTCCAAGATCTATTCGTTCCACGCGAGCGGTGGCCGCGACGCGGGGCGGCGGGTGGCGGGGCCTGGGTGGCAGGCGGGTGGGTCGAGTACATACGGCGGGTGGCGGGTACATAGGGCGGGCGGCGGGCCAGAAAGGGATGCGGCCGGGGTGTCGCCGCTGCCACGGTGTGGGTCAGAACCCGCCGGTGTAGCCAGAGCCCCACCCGACCAGACGCCCCGGAGCCTTCGTGACTGAGCTGCGTGTCGAGACCCTGAACCTGCCCGTCGCCCCGCTCGGACCGGTCAACCCGCTGCCGCCGCTGGCCGGGCCGCCCGGCCCGCCGTTCAGCCTCGACACCACCGGACTCCCCCCGGAGATGGTCGACCGCATCGGCTACGGCCACGTGCCGCACCTGATGCCGTACCTCACCCAGGACGGGTACGGCCGCGACCGCCGGCCCGGCGCGCTACGGATGGCCGTAGTGGAGAACGACGTACTGCGGGCGGAGTTCGCGTTGGAGCTGGGCGGCCGGCTCTGGTCGCTGCGGCACAAGCCGAGCGGGCGCGACCTGGTCTACCGCAATCCGGTGTTCCAGCCCGCCAACCTGGCGCTGCGCAACGCATGGTTCTCCGGCGGCGTGGAGTGGAACATCGGCACCCGCGGCCACTCGCCCACGACTTGCGCGCCGTTGCACGCCGGGGTCGTCGAAGGTCCCGGGGGTACGCCGATGCTGCGGATGTGGCAGTGGGAGCGGCTCCGCGAGGTGGTCTTCCAGGTCGACGCCTGGCTGGACGGAGAGCTGCTGCTGGTGCACGTACGGATCCGCAACCCCCACCGCGAGACCGTGCCGATGTACTGGTGGTCGAACATCGCGGTGGAACAGACCGCGGGGGTACGCGTGCTCGCGCCGGCCACCTCGGCGTACCGGACCAGCTACGACGGCCGGCTCGCGGAGGTGCCGACGCCGGGGCCCGACGACCACGGCTACCCCGCGCGGGCGCCGTACGCCGCCGACTACTTCTTCCGGGTGCCCGACGGCGAGCAGCCGTGGATCGCCGCGCTCGACGGCGACGGGCGCGGGCTCGTACAAGCCTCCACGGCGCGGCTGCGCGGGCGCAAGCTGTTCGTCTGGGGGCAGTCGAAGGGCGGCCGCCACTGGCAGGACTGGCTGTCGGGCGGTGGCGCCCCGTACCTGGAGATCCAGGCCGGGCTGGCCCCCACCCAGTACGAGCACGTACCGATGCCGGCGGGTGCAGACTGGTCCTGGGTGGAGGCGTACGGCCTGGCGTCGGTCGACCCGGCGGTCAGCCACGGCGCGGACTGGGCCGCCGCCACGGAGGCGACCGGCGTGGCGGTACGCGCGCTCGCCCCGCCGGCCATGCTGGACGCCGCACTCGCCGCAGCCACCGCGCGAGCCGACCAGCCCCCGACCGAGCTGCTGCAGACCGGGGACGGCTGGGGCGCGCTGGAGCTACGCCGCCAGACACTGTCGGGCGAGCCCGTCCCCGATACCTCCGGCACGCCGTTCGGCGACGCCACTCTCACCGACGAGCAGCAGCCGTACGCCGAGCTGCTCGCCACCGGCGACCTGCCGCCCGCCGACCCCGCCACTCCCCCGTCCGGGTACGTGATCGGCGCGGACTGGCGGCGGCGGCTCGTCGCCGCGACACCGTCGTGGATCAGCCGGCTCTGCGTCGGCGTCGCCGCGCACGCGGCCGGCGACCGGGACGCCGCTCGGGTCGCGTATCGCGAATCACTGGCGCACGCGCGTACCCCCTGGGCGTTGCGAAACCTGGCGTTGCTGGAGACCGGCGACGCCCGCGCGGACCTGATGCGGGAAGCGCAGGCCCTGGCGCCGGAGGTACGGCAGCTCGCCGGCGAAGCGGCCGAGGCACTGCTGTCCGCCGACCGGCCCGCCGATGCGCTGCGGCTGCTCGACCAGGCGCCCGCGCCGGTACGCGACCACGGCCGTTCCCGGGTGCTGGCCGCCCGCGCCGCACTCGCCGCCGGGGAGCTGGACCGGGCCGGTGAGCTGCTGGAATCCGGGATCGAGGTGGCGGATCTGCGGGAAGGCGAGATCGCGCTGGACTCACTGTGGCGGGACTACCGGGCCCACCGGATCGCCGCCCAGGCCGGCACCCCGGTCACCGACGCGCACCGGGCGGCGGCCCGCGCGGAACCCGTCCCCGCCCAGTACGACTTCCGCATGTTCGACGACGCCCCCTGACCCGCCAGCCAGAAAATCAGCCGGCCCCGGCGCGGCGGGTACGCCAGCGGCGCAGCGCGGTGGCCAGCTTGCCGATCGCGAAGCCGTACACCACGCCGACCACCAGTGAGCCGGCCAGCGCGAGCGGCCGTGAGTAGTCGTCCAGCCGCGGGAAGACCTGCCAGTGCGTCACGTAGATGTAGAGCGAGCTGCCCGCCAGCACCCCGGCGAGCTGGTTCAACCCCGGTACGCCGGGCACCGCCGCCACCCAGATCATCAGCAGCATGCCGGCGATGATGATCGCCTCCCGCTGCGGCTGGTGCCAGAAGAATCCCGGTACGGTCGCCACCACCGCGGCCGAGACCGCGACCCGCTGCCACACGGTGCTGGCCTTGGCGGCGGCCCAGCCGAGCGCGAACAGCCAGAACACCCGCACCGCCGAGGGGATGTCGCGGTCGGCGATGCCGAGCAGGTCGTACCGCATCACCAGGCCGGCCGCGAACAACGTCACCGGCAACGCGAACGGGAACCGCCGCTCCCACCGGTCGGCGGCCGGTACGGCAAGCAGCACGGCGACCACCACCATGATGTAGACCAGCGCCTCGACGAACCAGAAGTGCCACGCCACCCGCCCGCCGCGCGGGCCGAGCAGGCTGTTGAGCAGGAACGCGTTCGGCAGCGCGTAGTCGTCGGTGAGCACCAGCGCCCCGCTGATCCAGAGCATGCTGGGCAGCGCGATCCGGCGGATCGCCGCCCACATCTGCCGCTGCCGGCCCTGGCGCTCCGCGTCCACCAGCTGGAACCGGGCGAAGTTGAAGCCGGCCACCCCGAACAGCAGGTGGGCGCCGCCGGTGATCGCGAACAGCTTGATGTGGGTGCCGACGATCAGCACGATCGCGATCGCCCGCAGCGCGACGGTGGTCTCCAGCATCCGGATCCAGCGGCGCCGGGGCTGCCGCAGCCGGTGCAGCTCGCGGATCGGCAGCGTGTGCCAGCCGTCGGGCAGCCGCCCGAGCAGCCGTTCCAGGCGTACCGACAGCTCCACGTACGACAACGAGTTACCGCCGAGCGCGACGAAGCTGTCGTCGTCCGTGACGTCCGGGCAGTCCAGCAG
>JBOGDG010000160.1:0-6988 GCA_050701655.1 Micromonosporaceae bacterium | reverse complement strand
TCTTCGCGAAACTCAGGAGAGTAACTTCTCTTCGATCGAGCCAATTTCATTCCCTTTCAGACACCCCAATCATAGTGGGGACGCTGTCCGGAAGGCTCGGGGCACCTCAGGTGGCGCAGCCGGCTGCTGGGCAGCTGCGTGGTGTGGTCGGGGTTGTCGAGCAGCGCGGCGGGGAGGCTGCGGTGGTCTCGGTGGCCGAGCACGCGGGCGGCGTGGGGTGCGGTGAGTAGCTCCTCGGGGTCCCCGTTGCGGTCGACGGTGGTGTAGCTCGCGGCGGGGCTGGTAGGTACTACCAGTTCCAGATGGCAGATTGCGGCATCCGACATGGCGTTGGCTGCGCTCCGATCGCGAACCCCGTGACGTACGTACTGAAGGTCGGCGATGTTAGGTCGAAGCTGTGTGCCTGAAGAGTCTCAGCAAAGGGCTCGTCAAGATCTGAATTCAGTGTCCGCGCGGGGACCAGCCTAGTTCGGGATGCTGAGAGCTCGGGTCACGTGTGCAGCCACATGTCTGGAGCTGGTGAGTGGAGGCCCTGGTCGCACAGGGCCACGTCGGGGCCGACGGCGAAGGTCTCGCACCACTCGACGCAGCATTCTGGCGGCGGGACGTAGCCGCCGTCCGGCGTGCGGTCGGAGCACCGTAGCCGCGACTGAGCGCGGCGTCGGAACTTCTTGCCCTTCGGCAGCCTGTCGCGCTGCTCCTCGGAGGCGAAGATCATCCGCTCGCGGCCCTGCTCGACGCCTTGCAGAACCATGCCGACGAGCTTCCCGCCGGCTTCGCTGTGGATCTTCCCCAAGGGCGCGGAGTTGATCGAGCAGGTCCCTTCGAAGACCTCGAGATGATCAGGTGCGAGGTCGGGATGCCGGTGGTGCGCGGGTCGGCGTGGCGCGCGGCGATCTGCACGTCGCGGAGGCTGCCGCATGGACCGCCACGCCGCCACCCGCCGCCTCAAACGCCTCTGGTCCGATTGCGCGGAATGCCGGCCAGACGCGCGAACCTCGAGACCAGCGCCCCGAACGTGCCGATGTCGGCGCATCCCCCGGGGCACCTAACATGCGGTGCATGACTGACCCGACGCCCTACCTCCATTTCCCCGGCACTGCGCGTGAAGCCCTGACCTTCTACGGCGATGTCTTCGGTTGCTCAGTTCAGTTGCACAGCTTCACCGAGTTCAACAGGACCGACGGTCCGGCTGATGCCATTGCCCACGGCTACCTCGTGGATGGGCCGGTCGCGCTCTTCGCCGCGGACGTGGCCGGTGACGAGCCGCCGTTTCGCTGCGAAGACATGATGCTGTCACTGCTTGGCACCGCCGCTCCCTCCACCCTGCGCAAATGGTTCTCCCGCCTCTCCGAAGGTGGCCGAGTCGTGGACGACCTGCAGACGCGGCCGTGGGGCGCATCTGACGGGCAGGTGATCGACCGTTACGGCCTCCACTGGCTCATCGGGGGCTTGGGAGTGGCCCTGCTCGGAGCTTCGACTCGCGTCGGGTTTCACGAACCTTCCCGCGCGGGGCGCTGGACCTGAGGTCGGTCAGGTCCGGCGCTGCGTGATCATCGCCAGGTCATGTCGATCTGGCGCTCGAATGTGACGTAGCCGGCCTGGGCGAAGGCCGCCGCCATCGGTGCGTTACCCACGTCGGTGGCGGCCCGGATCCGCGGTACGTTCTGGGCTGCCAGCAGGCTCGTACCCGCGGCCAGCACGTCGTGGATGTAGCCGTGGCCGCGATGTGCCGGCACCACTGCGAGGTAGCCGATGATCGGGTTGTAACCGTTGTGCGCGGGGATCACGAACCCGACCGGTTCTCCGTCCGGTAGCGTCGCGATCCGCCACCACTCGTGCGGGCTGGCGTAGCGGTCGAGTTCGTTGTGGTACTGCTCCTGCGCGGCCTGGCTGGGGGTCATGCGGGTCAGGTCGTCGCGACTGTGCGCGTCGAGAGTGCCGTCCAGCACGAGCGTCATGAGTTCGATGAGCTCGTCCGGGTTGCGAACCGGCCGGAAGGTGAGTCGCCCGCTGAGTGCGGGAACGGGTGTGCCGGGTCGCCATTGCAGGCGCAGCCGTTCGACGAACAGCTTTGCTCCGACACGTTCGAGTGCCCCCATCCGGTCGTCGACCGCCTGCCGGGTGTGTTGGTGGTCGCGCCAGTCCGGGGGGAGGCGTCGGCCGTACTCAGGTGGCGTCGCGCCGGCGGGGACGACGGCGGGCAGCGCGGTCTTCAGCAATCGCACGCCGTCGTCGGTGTCGTCGTCGATGTCGAAGATGTCCATCAACAGCGGGTGCTGGTCCCCGACCCGCGACCACCATCCGGCCCGGGCCACCACGCGATCACCGCGCAGGGCGAGCCACAGCCATTCCGGGCGGCGACGGCCGGTCGCCAAGTCGCTGCCGAGCTCCTCGTTGAGGCAGTACCGCAAGCTGTTGAACAGATCCAGCTCATCAGGCCCGGTGATCGGGCGCAGGGTCAGGTCATGCTGGTGCAGAATCAAGGCATTCTCCGTCTGGAGGCGCCCTGCCCGCTCCGGGATCAGCGCAGCTGGTTACCCCGGGAGGACACGAGCGCAGCGTGCATGGCGTACATGGCTCAGCCCTCCTTCCTCATAGGTCCGGCCGCCAGTTCTATTCGGCGCGTCCCTTTGCCGGCAACCCATTAACGAACCAACCGGACCGGCTGCGTGTTTCTCCGGATCGGCAGCCGTGACGGCGCAACCGACCATCACCTTGACCTCGGACAGCGGGGCGACGAGTTCACGCTCATGCCGCGGTCAGAACACGCCGCTCACGACGGGCTCCACACCGCTCGAATCTGCCCGCCGGTCGAGGGGTGCGCTCTTAGCGATGAGTGCCCGTTCCCGAACATTCCCTTCGTGGTTGCCCGATGCCGCGTGAGGCACCATAGGCTGGTGACGAGCTGGATGCCCGTAGTTTCCTTCCCCGGATCCTACGACGACGACCGCGGCGTCGAACAACGGCGACCTTTTCAATCGATGCGGCTGCGATCTCGACGAGTGCGTGCTCCGCGGAGACCTGCCGTGCACGCTAGAGATGAACGGTGACCACCAGCCATCGACCGTGCGATTCACTTTAGACCTGCGCACTAAGGACACCACACACGCTCCGGATAACCTGCACTTGGCCCTGACCGTCGATGGCGCCACTTACCTGGCGACCGACAGTTGGTTCGAAGACGGACTGCAGCGGCTGGAAGCGGCCCTTCCCACAGGGGTCACGCTGAGGTGCTGTCTGACCTGTCTGTACTCCGATTACTCCCCTGCCGGCCACGGGCTGATGGGTATCCGCAAGCCGTGGAGTTGGGTAGGGCGATGGCGGCGGTGGCTCGCCGGACCCGGCCGGATTCGACTCGGTCGAGGTCGTTGCGGCGGTGTTCGATTGTGAAACCATCTGGCCGTGGACATCGCGACGTTCGAGCAGGTCGCCTCACGCCTCGACGGCGTACGTACGCAGACCCGCGACGGCCTGCTGAACTGTCGCTACCACGGACGCCTGGTGGCTCGGCAACTCGACGACACCCACGTGGTCATCCGCTCCTCTTTCGAGTTGCGGGAACTGATGCTGTGGCAGTTCCCCGAAACCTTCACCGTGCCGCCGCGCTACGCCTCACACATGATGATCGTCGCTGACCTAGCCAACGGTGACGACGGCGCAATCGAGGACGCCGTGACCGAAGCGTGGCGATTGCAGACCACACCTGACCAGCCGTCGTAACGGCAATATCGCGCAGACACCGGGCGGCCGAGGCACACAGATCTGCCGCGTCGCGCGCTGTCGTGCTGACTCTGCGGGTGAGTTCTGGCTCCACCTACGGATGAGGAGTTGGCCCCACTGGCGGAGGACGAACATCTGGCCCGGTGAGTTTTGGCCCCACCCTGGCGCGTGGTGAGTTGGTTGGGTGGGTTACTGGCCTATGCGTCCGTCGATCCGCTCGCGCAACAGGTCGACGTGACCCATGTGGCGGCCGTACTCCCAGATCATTCCGACCAGCACCTCACGCAGCGACATCGACCCTCCACCGCTGCCATGCTGATTCAAGGGATCGTCGCCGGTGACGTCGAGACTGGGCGCTTCGGCCACAAACCGCTCGGCAAAGTCCACCTCCGCACGCCATGCCTCCCACGCCTCCGCCACCACCTGCGGATCGGGAACAGCACCATCGAAATCATCATCACGGTCGGTGTCGGAGCAGAACAGCCGGGGCACGTCCTGTCCCGACATCATCACCCGGAACGTCGCACGCTCCCCCTCGGCCAAGTGTCGAACCAGCCCCAGCAGCGACATCGTCGACGGCTCAACGGAACGCCGCGCCATAGCCTCCGCATCAAGCCCTGAGCATTTCATCTCCAATGTGAGGCGTGCACAGCGCAGGGCTTCGACCAGCGTGGTGCGCTCGTCGCCCAACGTTGGTCCGTTCTCACGCGGGTCGTCGTCAGACGGCTTGCCGTCCGCGGTGAACATGTCGGCTCGTCGGGTCGTGGCCATGGCCGCAATCATCGGCGATGCGCATGGCGGCCGACAAGGGATTAACGACACCTGCACTCAATGGCTGCCAGAGCGCGCCTGCCGCTGACCCGGGCGGCGCTATCGGTCAGGTCTGGGTCCCGCCATAGAGCAAGCCGGCCACACCGAAGGTCCTCAAGTGAGGTCAACTCATCGGTGATCAAGGACCGCAGGATCAGTAGGTGGGGCCAGAACTCACCCCCCCGTAGGTGGAGCCAGAACCGGTCACTTGACTCCGAAGACTGGTCGGCAGATGTGCGCGACGTCGGCCTGGATCTCGACCTTGGGAGCGTCCGGGCAGCTCACCTCGAACTCCCAGCCGAGGAACTTGGAACCTTCAGCCGGACGGGCATCCAGTTTGACCTCGGTCCCGGCCGGGAAGAACACGTTGCCGCATGCGCCCGAGGTGCTGTCCGGGGTGTACGTGCAATCCACTCCGGCCGGCTCGGAGTTGACCCGTCCGCTACCGCACGGGCCAGAACAGCCCCGCGAGAGCGAGACACTCCCCTGCTCACCGGTCGGGTCCGGCTCTGGCTCCGTGCAACCCGACACCTCCGCAGTTGCGGCGGTGGCCGACCCGTCGTTGACCTCGACTGTGCAGTCAGCAGGCGCGGTGAAGCCAGACCTATCGACCTTGAACCGACCATCCTCGTCGCTGGTTCCCATCGCCACGCCATCCACGGTGATGCTGCGATTGGGCGCGGCGGTGCCCTCGATCCGCAGCATGTCACCGCTGATCTCGGCACGCGAAACGCTGACCGCCGCGTGGCTGACACCAGGCGTCGTCAGCAGCAACAGAACGGCCGCAACGACGGTCACTGCCACCTGCAGCGGCAGCGGCCGAAGTCGTACCGACACTTGTCCGTAGACCGAGGATTCGTCCGGGTCAGTCCTACCGTCGCCGCTCATCTTCGCCTCCTCCGACAGCCAACAAGACAGTCTTGCCGACCCGACGCCAGAATGCCCCCCGCAGAGGGACCTCACCAGACCACTGCGCGCCCTAACCCCACACGTATTCAGCAATCAAGGACCGAGAAGCGCCGCCGGAATCGATCACGGAATGTGGGCCAGAACCAGAACTCGTTCTTGAAACCAGTCGTGCCGAAGAGCGTGTAGATGTGCCCAGAGGCGCGTTGGCCGTTCCCCGACGTGCGAGCCGTGAGCACAAGGGGGTCGCGCCTCTCGCGGAAGCAGGATCACTACTGGTCGTCTGGTCGTGCCTCAGCCATGGGTCGGGCTGTCAGGTACGGGTCGCAGGTGACCAGCTCGGGCTAGGCGTGGTACCCGCGAATCGCGGCCGTAGGCGGATGCGGGATCGTCTAACTCATTACGTTCGCGCCGCATGCCGAAGGTTTTGAGACCCGGGCAGGCTCGCCCACGAGTCCCGTGGATTCTGATGTTGCGATCCTCGGCCGCCGGGTACGACTACGCGCAGGAGTCGCTCACGCAGACCGTCACCGTGCCGGCCAACGGCACGCTGCGCTACTGGTGGTGCATGACCACCGGCGAGTCCGGATCGACGGTGTGGGACACGATGCGGGTACGGGTCTACGACGCGAACACCCGCTCCCTGCTCCACGCCGCGTACCTGGAGCAACGCCAGCGGCGCCAGCGTCTGGCGGGAGGACGTACTGTCCCTCGCCGGGTACGCCGGCCGGTCGGTACGGCTCCAGTCCACGTACAGACCGACTACTCGCTGCCAACGTCGTTCTTCGTCGACGACGTGAGCCTGCGGTAGGTGCGTCCACCGGGTCGCGGCGGCCGTCAGCCGGGGCGTCGCGGCCGGGGTCGCGGCGGCGGACGGGCTCACGCCGCAGCGACCTTGAACACCCAGGTCCGCAGCAGTA
Organism: Micromonosporaceae bacterium; assembly: GCA_050701655.1. GTDB lineage: Bacteria > Actinomycetota > Actinomycetes > Mycobacteriales > Micromonosporaceae > WHSM01. Next base: position 629 of record JBOGDG010000160.1, on the reverse strand, counting down.
CGAAACGCAGCAGCCCGGCGACGGCGGTCGCCACCACCAGGACGGCCAGCTCGGCGTGTTGACCGGGGTCGGGCACCAGGGCGGACAGCGACGAGAGCGCGCCACTGGTGAGCGCCGCGTTCAGGCCGAACAGCAGCAGCCCCTGCGCCTGCTGCCACAGGGCCGTGCCGTCAGGGCGCTGCCCGAACGTGATCCGCCGGTGCAGCGCGGTACTCAGCACGGTGGTGGCCACCGCCGCGATCAGGTTGGCGGAGAACGCGCCGGCGCCGGTACGCAGCACCACGTACAACCCGAGGTACGCGACTGTGGTGGCGGCGCCGACGGCGGCGAACCGGAGCAGCTGTCCGTACGTGGTCATGCGAACACCGTGGTCCGGGTACGTGTCCGCGGCCTGTGGCGTCCCTGTGTCCAGCCTGTGAGCGGCCGGGGCGCGTCGTGGCGGCGGTCACCGTACCGCCGGATCCACAGCCGGCGCACAGGCGGCTCTGGGCTGGCGCTCAGCGCGCCGCGGTCAGCTTCACTCACCGGTTCGGTACGGGCCGGCCGAGAGAAGGAGTTTCCGATGCAGAACAACACCGACCCCGAGTCCACCCCCGACGCCGAGCCCACCCCGAACACCGAGCCCACCC
>JBOGDG010000159.1:0-6999 GCA_050701655.1 Micromonosporaceae bacterium | reverse complement strand
ACCGGGACGACACTGAGCCTGGGCGCCGCCGCCACCGGCCGCGCGGCGTCAGGAACGCCAAGATGAGCACGCCGAGCGTACGGGCGGGCGCGAGCGGGAACAGCGACATCGATCCCATCTCCTGGGCGAGCTACGGTCCTCCGTCCAGTGAACCACCGCGGGAGTCGCCACGCCGAGCCGCAAGCCGCCGCGACCAGCAGGAGCCGGCGCCGCCTGTGGCCGTCAGAGTGCCTCAGGCGACGCCGGAGCATTGGCGGGGTCTTGCGACCCCACGTTGGTCAGAGCACGGTGTCGAGCACAACCAGCCAGAGGGCGACCAGCGCGAGTCCGACCAGCAGCAGCCGAGTTTCGAGCGCCATGGGTCACCTCCTCTCGGCGCCGGAGGCGGACGTGATCGGCGCTGCCAGGACCTCGGACACCACGGGCTTCTCCTCGTGGCCTGCCCGTTCGATCTCCTCCTCTGTCGTCTTGGACAGGCCGGCCTTGAAGGCCAGCGCCCACATCATCACGAAGCCCAAGATCCACCAGGTGATCTGCCAGGACCATACCGGCGGCAGACCCGCGAAGCTGATGAAGTTGTTGCCCAATACCTCGCCGGGGCCGATCGCGAAGATGAACCAGATGGGCGCGGCCACCCACATCACGCGCCGCCACTGCTTCTCCGAGGTGGTCGGCGAGTCCATCGACTTGAGCCACGAGCCCATCTCGCGCCGGATCTCGAGCACGTCGGCCTTTTCCCGGCCCCGGGTCAGGTACGTGATCAGGAACGCGGTGCCGAAGCCGATGATGCCGCCCCACCCGGCGCTGTGGATGTTGAACGCGTACTTGTACGTGGGCACGGCGAACGTGACCACCACCGCGACGATCCCGAAGGCGAGCGCGAAAGCCATCGCCGGGGCGGTGAACTTCCGCAGATAGAGCACGTCGACCAGCGGCACGTACAGCAGGAAGCCGAATGCGGTGGCCAGCCCGCCGAGCATCACCAGCGCGCTGGTGTTGGTGAAGGCCACCAGCATCGCGACCGAGACGATCGCGAAGACCAGCAACCGGGCCACCCAGATCTGCTCGGCGTGCCCCGCGTGCGGCCGAAAGAACCGGACGTAGACGTCGCGCATCAGCATTGCGCCGCCGGTGCCCATGTACGCCGCGCCGGTGGACTGCATCGCGGCCAGCGCCCCGATCACCACCAGCCCGGCGAGCGGACCACCCATCGAGCCGATGATCGCCGGCACCAGTTGACTGTCGGTCTCGAAGCTGAGCCGGCCGTCCCGCAGCAGCAACTGCCCGCCCAGGCCCTGGATCGCGGTGAAGAAGAACAGCGCGAATCCGATGAAGAGGGTGGAGGCGAAGACCTGCTGCCAGGCGAACGGCTTCGGGTTCTTGTTCGCGAAGGCCCACATATGGAACGCGGGCGAGGCCATGATGCCCATCAGCGACATCATGTACGTGAGCTGGAAGACCCCACTCCAGGCGGCCGGCTCACTGGGAGTCCATGCCCCCGGCACCTCGAGGAACTTGGGTCCGAGTTCGGACAGCCGGGAGGTGAACACGTCCCAGCCGCCGAGGTAGTTGAGCACCACCGCGCCGAGCACGACGATGCCGACCCACAGCAGACCGGCCTGGATCGCATCCACCCAGGCGACCGATCTGATGCCACCCGCGGCGACGTAGAAGTACACGATCGCCGCCAGGAAGATGCTGCCCCACAGGGCGTGCACGCCGGTAGTGATCGAGAAGATCTGGCCGGCGGCGACCAGTTGGACCGCGGTGTAGAACGAGCTGAACAGGAACGCGATCAGCACGATCAGGCCCCGGATCACCTCGCCCCAGCCGCGCTGGTCCCCGTAGTAGTACGAGTAGAGGTCGCCAGGGGTGACGAAGTGGTACCGGCGGCCCAGCATCCAGAGCTTCTTGGCGAAGAAGGTCGCCGTGATCGGGATGGTCAGCACATAGAAGGAAGCGAAGGCGTACGCCAGGCCCTCGAAGGCGATCAGGCCCGGGTGGCCGACGTACGTCCACCCGCTGAACGACGTCGCCGTCGCCGCGAGCAGAAAGACCCACATCGGCAACTGCCGGTCGGCGACGGTCCACTTCGACGAGGTCTTCGCCCAGGTGAATCCCTTGATTCCCCAGAAGATGCAGTACGCCCAGTAGGCGATGGCAAAAATCCACACCCAAGTGGCAGTGGACATAGGCGCGATCCTTTCCGGTGGGCCCCGGCAGGAGGGAGGCGAGCGGGGGGCGCCGGGCTGCGGGGGGTGCGCCGGGCTGCGGGGGGTGCGCCGGGCTGCGGGGGGTGCGCCCGGTCAGGCCAGGAGCCGAGGGGTGACGCCGGGGCGGACGGGTGTCGCTGGGTGAGGTCCAGGCGCCTCCTTTCACTGGTCGGGGCCGCCGCAACGGCGGACGGTCATTTGTCAAGCACTTGGCGACATTGCCGGGCCATTCGCGAGGCGCGCAGCGCCATCAGCGAGAAGATGAGCCCGCCGCCGAGCCCACCCGTCAACAAGATCGATTCCAGTCCGAAGCCGGGCGCGAGCAGCGAGCCCTGCTCCGCGAGCTTCGCGCCAGTGACGAGAGCCAGGCCGAAGCCCAACGCGCCCATCAGACTGGCGCGGTTCGCGGTGCGGACCGCTTCGGCGTACGCCTGCTTCGCGGCTGTGCGGGAAACCTTCTCCATGGCGACCACTGTTTCGAGGGGGTGTGATCTTGCGCACTTAGTCCTGATTGTTGCGCCTGCGCGCGAGGAGTGCGGCGAGCGGTGCGCTGAGCGGCCCGTTCTCGGCGGCGAACGCGCGAACATATGCGACGAGCGGCATTTATGTGCGACGAGCGGCATTTCGAACAGCCAGTAGCTGTGCCCGAACGCCTCGTGTACGCCGCTCGCGCGGCGCCGCTCGCGCCGCTCAGATCCGCAGCAATGGGCGCTGAGGCCCGCGGGATTCTCGATTTGGTGGGCTTGCGCGTCCGATGCTGCGGATCACTCACCTGTCGCGGCGCGGCCGGGCCACAGGGGAGTCGCTGGCTCGACTGAGAGGACCTTCACCCGCTCGATCCCGGCGAGCACCGCACCGGAGACCGCCCACGATCGTGCGGTACGGAGCGCGGTCGCGCGATCCGGGAACTCGCACCGGCAGATCCGGGATTCGGGCATCGTGCGCTCGTCGCGCGGCAGTCGGTCCCGGATCCTGGTGAGCACGACGGCGTACCGGACGGTCACCCGCGCCGACCCTTTTCCTGGTGTACGGAGGCGCGGCCGACCACGCGCGGAGGTGGCTCCGTGCCGGCGAGTTTGCGGATCCCGTGCTGGGCGATGTCCCATGCCTCCACGGCCACCTCGCAGCGCACCGAACAGCGGCAGATCGCGTGCCGGCAGCCGGCCGCAGCTCTTGCAGACGCCGAGGTCGGCCACCATCTCGTGCTTCCACATCGTCACCGCGACGACCTGGGCACGCTGCCCCCACTCGTGCAACAGCCAGGACGCATCCCGCCTGCCGCCGGACGACTCTCGATCCACGGTGGTCTCCCCATCACTCTGCGCATCGGTCGCCCCAGTCTGGGCACTATTGCCGGAGTGTGTCAAGAATTCCAGAGGATACTGCGCGGTGTACGGAGGATCTGGCAGCATCTCAGGCAACACGCCACCGGGGCGTCGATCGAAGGGGAGTCCAACCATGAAACTCGAATGGCTCTGGAAAGACGGCAACTCGGACGTCAAAGCGTGTCCAGCGCTGTACCGGACCGAGGGAGGCTATGTCGTGCAAGGTCGTGTCCTGAACGCGGATACCCGGGCGCAGCTACGGCAGCTCGCCGATGACGAGGACGCCGTCTTCGTGCCGGCGAACGTGCTGGACCGACTTCGGGAGCTGAGCTGATGGGTCGGGTGCTGAATGACGACGAGTGGGAGTCGCTGTTCGACCAGATCAAGTACACGGCGTTCCGGCTGGAGCTTCAGCCCGCCTACGACGTGTCCTACGAACAGGAACCGCTCAGGCGATACCTTGCCGGAGAGCTGACCGATCCCTGGAAGTACAAAGACGAGACCCATGAGTGGTGCAGACTCGTCAGTGCCCTGACTCAGCGCGGTGGTCGGATGGAGAGGGTCCGGGTGTTCGAAGACCCGCCGACCGATTACCAGCGGTGGCTGCGCTGGGCGAGTGAGGTCAACGTGGCCATGGGCGAGCTGCAGTGGTATGTCACCCGGCAACAGGCGCACGACTTTGGGCTGTTGCCTCCCGCCGGCAACGTGGACTGGTGGCTTTTCGACAGTGAGAAGCTGATCCAGATGCACTTCCAACCCGACGGCCAGAAGTTGCGGTATGAGCTGGTCGACGACCCAGCGACCGTGGTGCAAGCCAACGGCTGGCGCGACATGGCGCTCTACCATGCGCGTCGGATCGAGGGCGCGGTTCCCGAAAAGGAGGTCCGTGAGCAGGTCGGATGATCCGCTCCAGGAGTGGCTGACGAGGCCGGGTGGCATCGCAGGACGACTGCGAGCCGCCCGGCTCCATGCTGGCTTGACCGGCACCGAGCTCGCCGAGCGCAACGGCTGGCAGCAGTCGAAGGTCTCCAAGATCGAGACCGGTCGCCAGGTACCTACATCCGCTGACGTCGAAGTGTGGTTGCGCACCTGCGGTGCGGAGCGGGAAGTTGACGAGTTGCTCAACTCCCTAGAGCACCTCACGGCGCAGCACTACTACTGGCGACTGCGGCTGCGCCAGGGTTTGGCGGCCATTCAGACCGATCACAACGAGGTGGTCCGGGACGCAGCCGTCTGCCGGGAGTTCAACGTCAGCACCGTTCCTGGACTGTTGCAGACTGCGGACTATGCCCGCGATCGAATGGGCAGGGGCGCTGGGTTCCACGGCGCATCGGTCGATGATCTGGACGCCGCGGTCGCTGCTCGGATGAAGCGGCAGGAGTACCTCTACGACACGTCGAGGCGGTTCGATCTCCTGCTGGCGGAGCCGGTGCTGCGGTGGCTCGTGCCCCCGCCCAGCGTGATGCTGGCGCAGCTCGACCGGCTGCTCGCGGTACTCAGCGGTATGCCGAACATCCACATCGGCATCCTGCCGATGGGTGCGCCGATCTCGCTGAGTCCGCAGAATTCGTTCTTCATCGCCGATGACGTGGCGTACGTGGAGACGTTCATGGGGGAGACCGTGCACTACGGGGACGAGGCGGCGGCGTACCACCGGGTCATGGATCGGTTGTGGCAGGACGCGGTGACGGGCGAACAGGCCCGTGCGTTGATCCTGCGTGCGGTTGAGGCGGTGCGGAAGGCGGCCAGAGACGATCCCCCCGGAAGAGGTTCGGGAAATCTCTAGACGGGCAGGTCGTCGTCGACGGCCGGCTCGTTCTCGTCCTGCGGGAGTACGGCGACCTCGTCCGGCTTCTGCGGCAGCACCGAGGACAGGTACGAGGGCAGCGCGCGGGTGAAGCCGACGTCCTCGCCGGCCTCCTCGGAGAGGTACCAGCGGTGGTCGAGCAGCTGGTGGAACACCTCGGGCGGCTCCAGCTTGTCGCGCAGGTCGGGCGGCACGGCGCGTACCACCGGCTCGAAGATCTGGGTGAGCCAGCGCTGCGCGCCCGCCTGCTCGTCGTCGATCCGGTACGCCGCGCGGAACCGGTCCAGGTCGTTGAGCAGCCGGCGTGCCTGATTTTCCTGGGTACGCAGCCCGGTCAGCCGCGCCAGCCGGCGGGCGTGGTGCCCCGCGTCGACCACCTTCGGGGTCAGGGTGAAGCCCTCGTCCGCGGTGGCCAGCGCCAGCTCGGCCACGTCGAAGCCCAGCTCGTTGAGCCGGCGTACCCGGGCTTCCAGGCGGTGCCGTTCGTCGGTGCGTACGAACTCGGTGTACGTCAACTCGCGCCACAGCGACGCGTACCGGTCCGCCACCTGGTCACCGATCGTCTCCGGCTCGATCGCGGGGTCCAGCAGCCCCGCGGCCTGTACGTCGAGCGCCTCCCCGAACAGGTTCACCCGGGCCAGTTCGATGTCCTCGGTACGCTGCCCGTCCGACAGGTTCGGGTGCAGCGCCCCGGTCTCGGCGTCCACCAGATAAGCGGCGAACGCGCCGGCGTCGCGCCGGAACAGGGTGTTCGACAGCGAAACGTCGCCCCAGAAGAAGCCGGTCAGGTGCAGCTGTACCAGCAGCAGCGCGAGCGCGTCGAGCAGCCGGTTGAGGGTGTCGGGCCGCAGCGTCTCGCTGAACAGCGCCCGGTACGGCAGCGAGAACCGCAGGTGCCGGGTGATCAGCGCGGCGTCCAGCTCGGTGCCGTCTTCGGCGGTGCGGTCGTAGACCACCGCGACTGCCTCCACCGCGGGGGCGCCGATCCGTTCCAGGTTGCGCAGCAGCGCGTACTCCCGCTCGGCGGTACGCCGCGGCGTCTCCTTGATCGCGTACACCGAGCCGGCGATTTCCACGAACCGCACCACGTGCCGGGAGATGCCGCGCGGCAGCGGGACCAGCCGCTCCGCGGGCCAGTGCTCCAACGGAGTCGACCAGGGCAGGTCGAGCAGCTCGGTGTCGGCCGGTACGGCGGTGATGCGCACGTGGTCAACTATCCCGCGTCAGCACCTCGCTGCCTCGTATGTTCGCCGTGCCGTCGGTCACGGCCGGCTCCGGGTTGCAGGCCCGCTCATCGGTTGCGGGGCGCACAGGCCGGCACACCAGGAGTGTCTGGGCGGGTCGCGCGCTTCGTAGGCTGCCAGACAAGCCGCTGCCGGTCGGAAGTCGAGGACGCACTATGACATCGGATCTTCACGTACCCGCCGCACTTCAGTGGCCGCGCCTGCTCGGCTCCGCCGCGACCGTCGCCGCCGAGGGGTTCGCCGACGACCGTACCCGCAACCTGATCGGTGGCGAGTGGGTCGACGACGGTACGCCGGCCCCGGTGGTGACCCCGGTCGACGGCACTGTCCTGGTACGGCTGCCGCTGCTGGACGCGGCGCGGGCTGCCGGCGCAGTGGACCGGGCCGCCGCACAGCACCGTGAGTGGGGC
>JBOGDG010000158.1:0-7026 GCA_050701655.1 Micromonosporaceae bacterium | reverse complement strand
TCAATGAGCTCTTCCCGGTAAGGGATACGTGACGGTATGTAGATCACGCGGTGCGTTCGTGTTGGTGGTGGAGGAGCACGAGCGCTGCGGCGACGATGGCGCCGATGCGCCAGGGACAGAGGCTGACCCGGCGCAGGGCTTTGAAGGTGGTTTTGAGCAGCGAGTTCGCCCTCTGGCTTGGGACCTGAGGTGGGCGTGCAGCTTGTTGATCGTCTTCTGGTCGTCGGTGAGTTTTCCGTGGGCTGGCTTCTTGATCGGCGCGCGCACCGTGGCGGCTTCCCCTTCGTAGCCGAGGTCGGCCAGGCAGGGCAGCTCTGGCGCGGCGTCGGCGAGGAGGGGCAGCATGCCGTGGGCGCGGGCGGCCGAGGTGTCGTGCTCCCGGCCGGGCCGCACCGGCGATGTCCACAGCGGCCAGCCGTCCGAGGCGGCGAGACCTGGATGTTGCCGCCGTGCCGGTGGTGATTGCCGGACCACCACAAGTCCACATCACGTGGGGATGCCCGGCGGCCTTCGCCGCGATCAACGCCGAGCGCAGGCCCGGCGCCCGCGCGGCGAGCACGTCGATTCCCTCGTGCAGACACCGGTACGCCGTGGAGACTCCGATCGCGTTGTCGCAGGCCAGCTGCGCCACACGGGTCCCGTCCAGGAACCAGCGCAGCACCAGCACCGCCTGCTTGAAGCACCCAACGCGCGACGGTTGGCCCTGGTCCCGCGACGGTCGCGCTCGCCGCGGAGCAGCCCGGACACGAACAACGCCGCCTCCTCGCGTACGGTCGACACGCCGGTGTATGCGACACTCGTGGCCACGCAGAGCCCCTTATGAAGTTGATCTCTGGAAGGACCACTTCATACAGGGCTTCCGCGCCTTCTCGGCGCACCACGCGCGCCCTCAGCGTGTCGCACCGGCACTCCTTCACGCCGTCACGGGCGGTCACCCGATCCTTGCCGGGAATGGCCCAATTTGAACCTCTTCCAGGCTGGCCTGGTGGACCGGCCACGCAGAGGGACGGTCCAGCTGACGCAGCGTGGCCGCGATCTGTTGGCCGACACACCAGACGCCATCACGCTCGACTACCTTCGGCGGTACCCGGAGTACTTGGAGTTCCGGACGGGGGATCGAAAGACCACAGAGGCGACTGGTCGACCGACCGCAAATGGCGGAGAAGCGGAGCCGGCCTCGGAAACGACCCCGCTCGAGAGCATCGAAGATGCCGTCTCCGAGGCAACGGCTGCTCTGCAGAAGGTGCTGCTGCGGAGGATTGTGGCGCAGCCGCCGGAGTTCCTCGAGCATCTCGTACTCGAGCTGCTCACCGCCATGGGATACGGCGCTGAGCGCGGCGACTTCGAGCACCGTGGCGGTCCGGGCGACCGTGGCATCGATGGCCTGATCCGGCAGGACCCGCTCGGGCTCGACCGCGTGTACGTCCAGGCCAAGCGGTACGCAGAGCAGTCCGTCGGTAGCCAGGAGATCCAGGCCTTCGTCGGTGCACTCCACGGCGAGCAGGCTGACCGGGGAGTCTTCATCACCACCAGCCGCGTCACGGCCAACGCCCTCGACTACGTGAAACGGATACCCAACCGGATCATCCTCATCGACGGCCAGCGTCGCGCTCATGGTGCAGCACGGTGTCGGCGTCCAGGTCGAGCAGACAATCGAGCTCAAGGGCATCCACGAGGACTTCTTCGAATGACCACACTCGGCGAAACGCAACCGTTCGCACCGTCGACACCGCCGATCCAAGATTGGGGGTCAAGCACGGCGGAATTCCGGCGCGGTGACCAGCGGCGATAGCGCGTCGTCTCACGCGTCTCACTCGGTGAGCGCGCGGAACTCGGCGGCGATCCGCCACGGCGGGCACGGATGCATGGTGTCGGTGTGCAGCCACGTCATCGAGCAGTACGAACAGCGCCCGTCGTCGGTCGGCTGATGCCGCCGCATCGTCTCCTCGGCGGTACGCCGGAGCACGGCCACGATCTCCGGCGGCAGGCCCGGCTCCGACGTCGGCGGGGTCGGCCTGGGCGATGGCCTACGGGCGGAGTTCACGGCAGCGCCCCGAGGACGTACCACAGGGTGACGCCGATCAGCGCGACGCCGGCCGCCGCGATGCCGGTGACGATGAGCCAGTCTCGCCAGTCGTGCTCGCGCCGTTCGTCGTCTGGTCGCTGCTGGGATCGGTACACGCCCACGCCCGCCCACCCCTCCGGTCGCCTGCTGGGGACCGGCCGACGCGCCACACGTACCCGGTGCCCCACGCATGCATGGGGTACGGCGCGCGTCGGCTGGCCGCTCCGGCGGGACGGCTCCCGTCCCGCGCTAGTCACCCGGTGACAGGGCGGACAGGAGGCGCCGCCCGCTGCCGAGGACGTAGCCGAGACGCTACGCACGGTGCGGGCAGAAACGATCACAGTTTGTGATACGGGTCTGTCCACGCGGGACGGTCGGCCGAGGCTACACGGGGTCGATACCGAGCTTTCGGGCGAGCGTGGACAGCTCCTCAGCGACCGCCCGGCGCTTCGCCCGGGCGATGAGCGTGGTCACCAGGTTGGTCGCCACCATCGAAAACCGGAAGTGCTGCGGCGCGGCACGCTCGGCCTGGGCCAGCGCGTGCATCGCGTCCATGTCTTTGCCGCCGGCGGCGAGCGCCCGCGCCAGGTCGATCCAGTAGTACGTGTGCCGGTTCGGCACCGGCAGGGCGTCGAGGTCGATCCGCTTGGCGACCTTGACCGCAGATCCGGCGTCGCCGAGCTCGGCCGCGATGGCGACGCGCCACACGTCGATCTGTGTCGGCCCGAACCAGTTGCCGTTGAAGCCTGCCGAGAGCCGGCTGTACGGCTCCGGTTCGCCGAGGGTCCGGGCCACCGCGGCGGCCTCCTCGAGGTGCGCGTCGGCGTCGTCAGCGCGGAGCGCGATAGCCGCGGTGAACCCGGCAAGGATGTGCGTGCACCCGTACACCTCCAGCCCCGCCGCTAGTGCCCTCCAGGTCGCCCGCCATGTCGGCCATCACCCGGGCCCCGAGGTCGGCGTTCGCGGTGGGGAACGCCTGCACAAGGCTGTACCGGGCCTGCCCGATCCACGCGGGGTCTTCGTGCTCCAAGGCGACGCGGACGCCCAACTCCGCGGCCTCGCGCGCCAGATCGGGGTACCCCATCGTCTTCAGCGCGTACCGGGCGGCGAACAGCGTCTCCACCATCTCCGGGGCGAGCGCGCCACCATGCCCGCCGAGGTCTGCCAGCAGCGGGGCGAGCAGCGGCGCTAGCGAGGCGTAGTCGGCGCCGTTGCGCAGCTCCGTTGCCTGGCGTACGAGGTCGCGTACGGTGTCGCGGTCTCGGGTCGGCGTGCGGCGCTCCCCGACAGACAACTCGACCAGCGTGGAGCGGATCGCGGGCACGTGCGCGACGGCCCGGTCACGCATCGGGTCGGCCTTCTCCGTTGCCCGGCCGAGCAGCTGCGAGACGGAGATGTTCAGCGCCGACGCGACGGCGGCCTGCGTGCTCTTGCGGTCCAGTGCCCGTTGCCCGGATTCGATGGCCGAGATGTACGCCTGTGATAGGCCGGCCAGTTCGGCGAGGGTCTTCTGACTCATGCCGCCCCGGCGGCGTCGCCACGCCCTGATGCGGTCGCCCACGGTGGTGGTTGTGGTCGTCACGGCGGCTCTCCCAGGTAGAGGACTGGGCGGCGCCCGTCCGGCCTCTACCCCGTCCGGGCGCCTTCACGAATACCGTACCCGTACGCGGTGTACGAGAAATCGTAGAGATCGACAACGCTTCTACGTCGGAAGGTGTCTATGGTGTATGTTTTGGTGTATGCAGCGTACGAACATCTACCTTGAGGACGCGCAGACGGAGTCGCTCGACCGGCTGGCCGCCGACGAAGGCGTGTCGCGTGCCGAGATCATCCGCCGGATGCTCGATCGTGGGCTGGTAGGCCAGGACGAGGATCTTGTCGGCGACCTCGCCGCGATCGAGGATTCGTCTGGTGCCCTAGCCGACGTGGACGTCCCGACGCGTGGGCCTGACACGCGCGCAGCTCACCTCGACGCGATGTGGGGTCTCAGCGCGTGATACTCGTCGACTCGGACGTCCTGATCGCGCACCTGCGGGGAATGTCCGAAGCAACCAAGTGGCTTCTCGATGTGCGATCGTCGGTCGGCCCCCTGCACATCAGCGTCGTGACAGTCACCGAGATAACCGGTGGCATGCGAGCACATGAGAAGCGCCAGGTCTGGCGGTTGCTCGGCTCGTTGCGGGTCGAGGACGTGAACGAGGTGGTCGCCAGACGGGCCGGAGAGTTCACGCGACGGTTTCGGGCATCCCACGGTGCCATCGGGCTTGGGGATTACCTCATCGCCGCCACCGCGGACGTACGCGGCTACGAGCTGGCCACCCTGAACGTGCGGCATTTTCCGATGTTCACCGGCCTTCGAGCGCCCTTTCGTATCGGCGGAGGGGGTGACAAGTGAGAGCAGTCGGAGCGGATGAACCGGCAGAGCAGGAGGAGGCTCGCCGTGCTCGCGCCGCAGCGCTGGCCGAGATGGTCCGGGATGCGGAAGACGCCGGCCTGTACGACCTGACCGAGAACGCTGTCGTGGAGCGCTTTCAGGTGACGGGCGAGGAGGAGGACCTGCGCTGATGGTCCGCCGCGACGGGGAAGGGGTCAGTGATGCCCGTACACCATGAACGGGCCTTTGAGGACGCGATCGAGGCGGCTCTGCTGGACGGCGGGTGGCACAAGGGGTTGCCGGGGTCGTACGACCGGGCGCTGGGGCTGGACACCGGCGAGATGTACGCGTTCATCGGCGCCACCCAAACCGAGACGTGGGAGAAGCTGCTCGCTTCGTACGGGGCTGACACCGATGAGGCGATGCGGCAGTTCGCGCGGCGGGTGGCGCAGGAGATCGACGCGCGGGGGGTGCTGGATGTGCTGCGGCACGGGGTACGCGACCGCGGCCACCTGATCCGGCTGGCGTACTTCCGGCCGGCTCACACGCTCGCCGACGACGCGCTCGTGCAGTACGAGGGCAACCGGCTCACGGTCATGCGGCAGCTCGCGTACTCAGAAAAGGATCGTGGCAAGGAGCTCGACCTGGCGCTGTTCGTCAACGGGGTCCCGGTGGCCACCGCCGAGTTGAAGAATCCGTTCACCGCGCAGACCGTGGAGCACGCCAAGGGGCAGTATCGCTACGATCGGGACCCCCGGGAGCTGTTGTTCGCCAAGCGGGCGATCGTGCACTTCGCTGTCGACCCGGAGCTGGTCTTCCTCACCACTCGGCTCGCGGGGGCGGCCACCCGGTTCCTGCCGTTCAACACCGGTACGGCGGGGCCGGGCAACTCCGGGGGCGCCGGCAACCAGCCCGCGACGCCGGGGCGGTATCGCACGTCGTATCTGTGGGAACAGGTGTGGCAGCGCGACGCGTGGCTGGACATCATCCGGCGGTTCGCGCACGTCGAAGAAGTCGACAAGAAGGCCGGCAGGTCCTCCGTACACACGCGGCCTTTGATCTTTCCGCGGTATCACCAGTGGCATGCGGTACGGGAGCTCACCGCGCACGCCGCCGAACACGGCAGCGGGCACAACTATCTGGTGGGGCACTCCGCCGGCTCTGGCAAGTCGAACACGATCGCCTGGCTCGCGCACCGGCTGTCCAATCTGCACGGCGCCGACAACGAACCGGTGTTCGACAAGGTCATCGTGGTCACCGACCGATCGGTCCTGGACCGCCAACTCCAGGACACGATCTACCAGTTCGAACACAAGGCCGGCGTGGTCCGCAAGATCAGCGAGAAGTCCGAGGGCTCCAAATCTGAGCAGGTGGCCGAGGCGCTCTCCGGCGCCACCGCGAAGGTCCTGATCGTGACGCTGCAGACCTTCCCGTACGCGTTGGAGAAGATCGAAGGGCTGCGTGGCAAACGGTTCGCGGTGATCGTCGATGAAGCCCATTCGCCGCAGTCCGGCGAGTCGGCGGCGGCGTTGAAACGAGTACTGCTCAAGCTGGGCAGCGACGAGATCGACGAGAATGGCGACCTGCTTACCGCCTCCGCGCTTGCTCGCGGCCGCCACGAAACGCTGTCGTACTTCGCCTTCACCGCCACCCCGAAAGCGAAAACCCTGGAACTCTTCGGTACGCGCGTCGGCGGCGTCATGCGGCCATTCCACGTGTACTCGATGCGGCAGGCGATCGAGGAGGGATTCATTCTCGACGTGCTGCGCAACTACGTCACGTACAAGACGTACTGGCGGCTCGCCAACGGCAACCCCGACGATCCGGAAGTCGACGAACGAAAGGCGAGCGCCGCGCTGGCGCGGTTCGCCACGCTCAGCCCGACCAGTCTGGAGCAGCGCGCCGAGCTCATCGTCGAACACTTCATCAAGCACACCAGGGGACGTCTGGGTGGCCGTGCCAAGGCGATGGTGGTCACCCGCTCGCGCGAGCACGCGGTGAAGCTCTATCGAAAGATCAATGCCTATGTGCAGATGCGGGGGTACGCCGGCTGCGACGCTCTCGTCGCGTTCTCCGGCGAGGTGAAAGTCGACGGGCTCGACAGCGACAGGGTGACCGAGCCGGGTATCAACGGCTTCGGTGAGAAGGCGCTGCCCGCCGAGTTCGGCTACACACGGGCCGACGACCCGCACGCCGCGACGCATCCACGTAGGGAATATCGGATCCTGGTGGTGGCGGAGAAATACCAGACCGGCTTCGACCAGCCACTGCTCACCACGATGTACGTCGACAAGCCGCTGATGAACGTGGCCGCCGTACAGACCCTGTCTCGGCTCAACCGGATCCACCCGCGCAAGGAACAGGACGACCTGTTCGTGCTCGACTTCGCCAACGAGGCTGGAGACATCGCCGAGGCATTCAAGCCGTTCTACGAGGTCACCATCACCGAGCCGACCGACCCCAATCTGATCTACACCGCGGAACGCCAGGTGATGGATTTCCAGCTGTTGGTGGACAGCGAGATGGCGGCATTTGCCGAGGAGTTCGAGCGGGCCCAGGTGCGGGCGGGCGGCGCGCCGCCGTCCGG
>JBOGDG010000157.1:0-7056 GCA_050701655.1 Micromonosporaceae bacterium | reverse complement strand
GCCTCGGCACAGACCGGGTCGAGCTTGGCCCGCCGGGCCGCGGTGGTGGTCGCTGTCTTCGTGGAAGTGCTGGTCACCAAGCGATTCTCCCTCATCCGGGGGTACGCCGTCACACCGGGCAGATACCGACCCGCTCCGGGGAGCGGCCGGGACTCGGACACAATGGGCACCGTGAGGATCCTGATAGCGACCGCGGTCGCCGCGGAGCGGGACGCGGTGCTCGCCGGGGTCGCCGAGCTGGCGGACCGGGTGGACGTGGTCGCGGTGGGCGTGGGGCCGGCCGCGGCCGCCGCCGGCACCGCCCGCTACCTGGCCCTCGGGCGGTACGACGCGGTGGTAAGCGCCGGGATCGCCGGTGGCATGCCGGGGCGGGTCGAGCTAGGTGACGTGGTGGTGGCCAGCCGCAGCATCGCCGCCGACCTGGGAGCCGACTCCCCCGACGGGTTCCTGCCGCTGTCCGCGCTCGGCTTCGGCGCCGAGGTGATCGAGGCGGATCCGTTCCTGAAACATCCGTACGCAACCCTGGGTGCGGTGTTGAGCGTTTCTACTGTGACGGGCACCGCGGCGGGGACCGCGGAGCTGGCCCGGCGGCACCCGGACGCGGTCGCCGAGGCGATGGAGGGGTTTGGCGTGGCGACGGCGGCGGTGCAGGCGGGGGTACGGTTCGCGGAGCTGCGTACCGTCTCCAACCTGGTCGGGCCACGGGACAAGACGGCGTGGCGACTGACCGAGGCGCTGGGGGCGTTGACAGAGGCGATGGCGGCGGTGAGCGGGCAGTGGCGGTAAACGCGGACACGGTGTCCCTGGCAGTTTCGCCGTGCCCGAATGACACCTTCGCCTTCCACGCGCTGGTGCACGGGCTGGTGCCGGGGGCGCCCCCGGTGGCGGTCACGTACGCCGACGTCGACGTCACCAACACCGCCGCCGAGCGCGGGGGGTACGACATCGTCAAGGTCAGCTACGCCGCGCTGCCCTGGCTGCTGGACCGGTACGCGCTGCTGCCCTGCGGCGGCGCGCTGGGCCGGGGCTGCGGCCCACTGGTGCTCACCGCCGGCGGGACCGACCCGGAGCGGGCGGTCGCCGGGCGGACCGTGGCGATCCCGGGCGAGCGGACCACGGCGTACCTGTTGTTCCGGCTGTGGTCGCAGAAGTTCCCGCCGGAACGTACCGTGATCATGCCGTTCGAGCGGATCATGCCGGCGGTTCGTAACGGAGAGGTCGACGCCGGCTTGGTCATCCACGAGGCGCGGTTCACCTACCCGTCGTACGGGCTGCAGTCGGTCGCCGACCTGGGCGACTGGTGGGAGGGCGAGACCGGCCTTGCGATCCCGCTCGGCGCCATCCTGGCCCGCCGCGGCAGCGTCGATCCGCGGCGGGCGGCGGAGTGGATCCGGGCCTCCGTACGCCGGGCCTGGGCCGATCCGGACGCCAGCGGGGACTACGTACGCGCGCACGCCCAGGAGATGGAGCCCGACGTGATCCGGCGCCACATCGAGCTGTACGTCAACCGGTTCACCGACGACCTCGGCGACGAAGGGTACGCCGCCGTCGACGCCCTGTTCAACCGGGCCAGCGCCGCTGGTCTGACGCCACCCGTCGCACCCGACGCCGTGAGGAACTGATGCCCTCAGCCACTCTCGACTCCGACTCCGGCGAGCAGCCGGACAGCTCGGCCGGCCAGCCGCGCCAGGTGACCACGGAGCCCGGCCCCACTGCCGCGCCTGACGCCACCGCAGAGCCGCGCGACGCCGACTCGGAGGTACGTGACGCCCCGGCACCCGACGCCGGGGCGGGGCGGCGGAGGCGCTGGATGCTGGTCGGGAGCGGGGTGGCGGCGGCGTGGGTGCTGCCGGTCGGTACGCACCTGATGGGCGTGGACTGGCTGCTGCCGGTGGTGATCTGGGTGCTCACCGCGTCGCTGCTGCGCAGCGGGCGCAGCCTGCTGGACAAGCTGGTGCTCGCCGCCGTACTGCTGGTCGGGGCGGTCAGCGTGGCCGGGTTGGTGCTGTCGGTGTGGCCGTGGGGGCTGCAGCCGGTGCCGGTGGCCGGCACCGCCCTGACCGGGCTGGTGCTGATCGCGGTGCTGCTGCGCCGCCGGCCCAGCCTGCCGCTCACTCCGCGCGGCTCGGACCTGGCGGCGCTCGGCTCCGGGCTGCTCGCCGCGGCGGTGCTGCTGCTGCCGTACCTGGGAAGGAATTTCGAGCGCCGGATCAGCCTGGTGATCCTCGGCGAGGACATGGCACGGCACTTCTCGCTGTACGACTCGATCGGGCTGATCGAGAAGTACGCCTTCTTCGACCGCCACGAGTCGGCCCCGTACCTGCTGTACGGGATGCAGACGTACCCCCAGGGCTCCCACTTCCTGTACGCGCTGCTGGACAAGTTCCTCCGCAACGGGGCCCCCGCCGGCGACTCGATCAGCTCCTTCGACCACTACGTCGGCTTCCACATCGCCGGGTACGCCGCCTTCGCCGTACTGGTCTTCTGGGCGGCCCGCTGGGTCACCCCCGGTACGGTGCACGGCTGGCCGAAGGTTGCGATCTACACCTTCGTGATGGCCGCGGTGACGTTCAGCGAGCTGATCGCGATGTTCGTACGCGGCTACCCCGGCGAGATCATGGGGCTGGCGCTGCTCGCCGTACTGATCGCGTTGGTGGCGCGGCCGCCCCGGTACAGCCGCGAGCTGATCGTGATGTTCGCCGCGCTGCTGATCGGGATCAGCTGGGCGTACTTCTTCCTGCTGCCGATCTCGGGCGCGATCGCGATCGCGGCGCTGATCGGGCACCGGCGCCGGGTGCTGCGGCACTGGCTCACCACGCTGGTCGCGGCGGCGGTCGCCATCCCGATGGCGTTCATGCCGTACGTGCTGATGTACACCGACCGGGTCAGTGCGCTCGCCGACCTGCTGCCGCGCGGCCCCGTGGAGGGGGTGAACCGCCCGCTGACCGTCGGCATCGCGGCGCTGCTGCTGGCCGGCCTCGCCGCCGCGCCCCGCTCCCCGGTGTGGCGGATGATGGGCGTACAGCTGGTGATCGTCGCCAGCCTCACCATCCTGCTCGGGGTGTACCAGCTGGTCGCGATCGGCCATCTGTCCTACTACTTCGACAAAGCGGGGCACGCGCTGTTCGTCGCCACCCTGGTGGGGCTGAGCGGGGTGACCCCGCTGCTGGCCCGGATCCACCGGCGTACCGGGGGCCGGACCGCGGCGGCCAGCGACCGGCGGCGCCGGCTGCTGGAGGTTGCGGTCGCCGTGCTGGTGGTGTTCGGCATCTTCGCCGGCTTCGGCGCCGTACCGCTGCAACGTCCCAGCGTGAAGGGCAACGAGCCGATCCGCAACGTGAGCTGGGGGACCGCGTACGCCGTCGGCCACCTGCAGAACCGCCGGGTCGGGATGGTGGTCGACGAGGTGCTGCGGCGCTACCCCGAGCCGGACGGCCGGCTCACCCAGGTGATCATGCCGCACAAAGACCACAGCTACCTGAGTACGTTGTTCGTCTCGGTGCTGCACCGCGACTACGGCACCCTGATACGCGTACCGAAGTCGGCGACGCCGCTCTACTTCTTCGAGGACACCGACGTCACCGTCCCGGACTTCCCGCTGCCGCGCCGGATCATCGTGATCAACAGCCCGGAGAGCGTGGCGCAGCTGCGGGAGATCCTCGACACCCGGCCAGACCTCGACGTCGAGTTGATCTCGATCGAGATGCGCCTCAACGACTGACCCAGCCAGCCCGCTGGCGGTCGGCCGCCAGCGCTCGGGCCGCGGCCCGGCTACCGCGGGTCAGATCTCCAGCTCGCGGGCCACGGCGTGGACCACTTCGGCGATCTTCTTGGTCACCTTGCGATCCGGGTGCCGGCCCCGGCGCAGCTCCGGCTGCACCTTCATCTCCAGCACCTTGATCATGTCCTCGATCAGCCCGTGCAGCTCGTCGGGGGAACGCCGGCGCAGCTCCGCCATCGTGGGCGGATTGTCCAGAACCTTCACCGACAACGCCTGATCGCCCCGGCGGCTCTCCACCACGCCGAAGTCGACCCGTTGTCCGGGCTTGAGCTCGTCCACCCCGCTGGGCAGCGCGGCCTTGTGCACGAACACGTCGCCGCCGTCGTCGCGGGTCAGGAAACCGAAACCCTTCCCCACGTCGTACCACTTGACTCGGCCGGTAGGCACTGCTGGTCCCCAACTATCCGAAGTAGACGAAACTTCAGAGCGGCACCCCGCCGCCCTGCGTCCAGGCTAACTGGCGCCGCCGGGGCGGCCCAACCGGATAGCCCCGTGTCGCCGCGCCGATTGGCCCGTGTTGCTGCCGACTGGCCTGTGGCGCTCGGCGGCGCGTGTCGGGCGGCTGCCGGTGCGTCAGGCGGCCACCGGGCGGCTCGGGTACAGCAGCTCGTCGAGTACGTCCGGCTTGTTGGTGATCACGCCGTCGGAGCCCAGCTCGATCAGCGTACGCATGTCCTCCGGCTCGTCCACGGTCCAGCCGTACGAGTCCATGCCGAGCTCGTGCACCCGCTGCAGGTACGCCGCGTCCACGCTGCCGAACTGCGGGTTCACCTGGTCGGCGTACCGGGCGATCCGGGGCAGTTCGCGAAGACTCGGAGTGCCGATCACCGCGGTCTCCACCGAGGGCATCACCGTGTGGAACCGCTTGATGAACTTCCAGTCGAAGCTGCAGACCACCACCCGGCGGCCCTGGTCCCGCCAGGCCGGCCACTCCGCCAGCGCGGCGGCGACCTTCGCCCCGATCCCGGGATACTTCTTCGGCGCCTTCACCTCCAGCAGCAGCCCCGCCGTGCTGTCGGCCAGCGTGTCCAGCACCTGTTGCAGGGTCGGCACCCGGGTGCCCGCGTACTCCTTGCCGTACCAGCTGCCGGCGTCCAACTGCTTGATCTCCCGGTACGTGAAGTCCTTGACCCGCCACGGGCCCCGCCGCGGGTAGTACGTCTCCACGTCGGTGGTCCGCTTCAGCGTCGTGTCGTGCATCACGACCAGCACGCCGTCCCTGGTCAGCTGTACGTCCACCTCGACCAGATCCGCGTGTTGCCGGATGCCCAGCTCGACCGCCGGGATCGTGTTCTCCGGCGCGTGTCCCGAGGCGCCACGGTGCGCCACCCGGGTCACGCCGCTGCGGTCGGAAGGCCCCACACTGCCCCGTACGTCCCAGGTGCCCGGCACCCGGAGCCGCTCGGCATCACCGCGCTCGGCCGCATCCGCCCGCCCCCGGCTGACCGCGCCGATCGCGACCACCAGCGCCACGACCGCGAGCATGGCCACCACCACGACCGGGCTGTACCGGTTCGGCATCGCTCCCCCAAGGACCACTCGTCGGTCGGCTGTCAGCCCCGACGTTCCGGCACCTCGGTAACCACCCGGTGATCACCACCCGAGCACCACATGACCCCCACCAGAAACCCCTCCCCGCCCCGGTCCCCGCTCCCCCCGCCCAACCCCGCGCGATCTCGTCTGGGTTGTCAACGTTGAGAAGGGCCGGACGAGGTTGACAACCCAGACGAGATCACCACGGGTCGGGCGTGTCTGTGGATAAGGCTGTGGATGGAGGTTGGACGCAGCGGCGGGTGGGCGATCAGGGTGTCGGGATGCTCGATCGATGTTCGGATCCGCCGCGGCCACTGGGGGTACGGCCGTTTCGTGGTGGCGCGGCCGTCGCGGCGGGGCTGCTTACACACCGGCAGCTACAGGGGACGGCGTGGCGCCGGTTGTTCCGCGATGTGTACGTGCACCGTGACGCCGCCGACAGCCACGATCTCCGTTGTGCCGCCGCGACACTGGTGCTGCCGCCCGGCGCCGCGATCAGCCAGGCGAGCGCGGGGCATCTGCATGGCGTACACGTGTTGCCGGCCGGCCAGGCGGTATCGGTGACCTTGCCGCGGCACAGCTCGCTCCCCAGCCGGCCCGGCCTGACGATCCGCCGGGGCGTACTCGACCCTGCCGACATCATCCGCATCGGCGGCGTACCGGTCACCACGCCGGTGCGTACCGCGTTCGACCTCGGGCGCAGCCGCGACCTGGTCTCGGCGGTGATCGCGCTCGACGCGCTGCTGCACTCCGGGCTGGTGACCGAGGACGAGATCATCCGGTACGCGTCCGGCAAACCCCGCTGGCCCGAGCGGTGTCACCTGCGGCGCGCTATCGCGCTCACCCGGAGAGTGAATCGCCGTGGGAGACCCGTACCCGGTTGCTGCTCTGGCGCGCTGGGCTTCCGGCCCCGGAGGTGCAGTTTGAGGTACGCGGATCATCCGGCGAGCTGCTCGCGCGGCTCGATCTCGCGTACCCGGCGCATCAGCCCGGGATCGGCCGCATCGCGCAGTCGGTCAGGTACGCAGAGTGCTTGCCGAGCGGGCCGGTCAGCGCTCCCGGGGGGACTGGGGCTCGGAGTGGCGGTAGACGAGCCCGTCGGCGGGCAGCGGGAACTCGACATCCTCGCCGTACGGCGAGCCGGCGCCGGCGCGGTCGAAGAGGAACTCCGACACCGGCAGGCGCCCTTCCTTGACGACCTGGTTCTTGCTCGCCCCGGTCTTGCGTGGCGCAGCCGCCATGTCTCCTCCTCGTCACGTACCAGCAGAAAGAGTCTGGCACATCCGACCAGTGACGCTGGCGACCGGCCCGGTGGGCAACGGGAGGCGGGGCATTACCGTGGTAGGCACATGACTTTCGCCGACCACCTCCGCGGCCTGCCCGACGACGCGCTGGCCGAGCTGCTGTGCGCCCGGCCGGATCTGGCCATGCCGGTCCCGGGGGACGTCGCGGCGCTCGCCACCCGCGCCCAGTCCCGGCTGTCGGTGGCCCGCGCGCTGGAGCAGCTCGACCTGTTCACGCTGGAGGTGCTGGACGCGGTACGGCTGCTGGGCGGCTCCGGAGTGGCGTACCAGGAGGTGGCCGGACTGGTCCCGGAGGGCCCGGTCCGTACGGCGGTCGACACGCTGCGCGCCCGCGGGCTGGTGTACGGCGACGACGCCGACCTGCACGTGGTGCCGGCGGTGGAGGAGTGCTGCTCGCCGTACCCGGCGAATCTGGGGCGACCGGCGGCGGCGCTGGAC
>JBOGDG010000156.1:0-7107 GCA_050701655.1 Micromonosporaceae bacterium | reverse complement strand
GCTCCAGGTAGTACGCCGCCCCGCTCGCCGCCAGGTAGCCACCGAGCCCGCCGACGCCGCCCACGGTGACCGCCATCCAACCCCGGTGCCGCCGCGGCGCCAGCTCTGCGATCAGGGTGAACGCCAGCGGGAGCAGGCCGCCGGCGGAGACGCCCATCACGAAGCACATCACCAGGTTCCACTCGAAGCTCGGCATCCCGCCGCACGCCGCGGTGGCCATGAACAGCACCGTGGCCAGATGGAACGCCGGCCGCCGGCCGTACCGGTCGCCGATCAGCCCCCACACCACGGAGCCGACCACGGTCCCGGTGAGCGCCACGACGGGCAGTACGGAGACCGCGGCCAGCGGCATGCCGTACTCCTGGCTCATGCCGGGCATCACGAACCCGAGGGTGAGCGGCTTCATGATGTCGACCACCAGCGCGACGGTGAGCGCGCCGCAGGTGGCCCAGTAGATCGGCCGCAGCCGGCCGTGCTCGATCGCGTCCGCCGACAGCCGCTCCCCGCGCGCCGACTCGGTCGCCACACCCCTGACCCGCCACAGCAGCGAGACCGCCGCGATCGCGACTCCGGCCACCACCAGCAGCATCCCGGCCGCCATCGACGGCGCCGCCATCGTCATGCCAGCCATGTCCCGGTGCGTCTCGCTGGGCGGTAGCTCGGGCAGCTGCAAGAGCACCCCGACCGTCACCACGGCGACCCCGGCGGCGAGTCCCCAGGATCGTCGGCTCATGCGGAAGCCAGCCCCAGCGTGGGCTCGGTGACCAGGCGCAGCCCACCGGCCGGGTCGGAGACCGCGCTGGGTGGGATCTGGGGCGTGGTGAAGGTCTCGGCGTCGCCCGGCGCGCGCTGCCCGTACCCGACCTCGCGCAGGTCGGCCATCCCGGAGATCAGCTTGGTGAACGCCGCCCGCGACACCTGCCGCCGCTCACCGTCGGCGAGCAGCCGCTGGGCGTGCCAGAAGTAGGTCTCCTGGCCGCGGTACTGCTGGTACATCAGCGACACCATCGACAGATAGCGCTGGTAGACATGGCGGTAACGGCGCTCGAAGAAGCCGATCGCCTCCGCCTCCGGTACGGTGCCCCCGGCGGCCGCCGCGATCGCGGCCGACCCGAGCAGCGCCGAGTACAGCGCCAGGTGGGTGCCGGTGGACAGCAGCGGGTCGAGGAAGCAGGCGGCGTCGCCGAGCATCAGGTAGCCGGGGCCGCTGAACCGCTCCGTCACGTACGAGTAGTCGGTCTCCACACGGGCCGGTCCGACGTACTCGGCGTCGCGCAGGATCTGCCGCATGTCGGGGTTCTCGTTGACGTACCCCTGCAGCATCTCTTCCAGCGAGGAGAAGGACGAGCGACGTTGCCGGAAGTGGTCGCGGTGGGTGACGAAGCCGACCGAGTACCGGTCGTCGCGCAGCGGGATGGTCCAGTACCACCCGGTGGGGCAGGAGACCGCGTCCAGGCCGCCGCCGGGGGTGCCGGGGAGCAGCTCGGCGCCCTTCCAGTAGCCCCAGATCGCGACGTTGCGGAACACGTCGTGCACCTGCCGTCGCAGGCCGCGCTGCGCCGAGATCACCCCGGCGCGGCCGGAGGCGTCGACCAGGAAGTCGCACCCGTCGATGCCGTTGGCACCGGTCTCGGCCTGCCACTCCACCGCGACCGGCCGCTCCTCACCCGCGGCGTCACGTTCGAACTCGATCCGGCGTACGGCGCACGCCTCGTGCACCTTCACGCCGCTGTCCCGGGCGTGGTCGAGCAGCACCTTGTCGAAGGTCTCCCGCTCCACCTGCCAGGTGTAGAGCCCCTTGCCGAACACCGACTCCCACTGGATGGTGAAGTCCTCGCCACCCCAGCGCATCAGCCCGCCGAGCTTCACCAGGAAGCCGGCGGCCTCCACTTTGGGCAGTGCTCCGGACAGTTCCAGGATCGGCTGCGCGGCGGGCGCGAGGCTCTCGCCGATGTGGTAGCGGGGGAAGCGGGACTTCTCGTACAGGGTCACGCTGTAACCGGCGCGGGCGAGCAGCGTGGCGCACGTGGATCCTGCCGGGCCGCCCCCAATGATGGCGATCTGTGCTGGTCGGGTGGGCATGAGCACTCTCCCATGTGGACGGCGGTGGTGCGGCGGCTAGAGCAGTGGTGCGGCGGTTTTCAGACTCCCTAAGTACGGGTGCCAGAGGTGGTCGGGATTGTTCTCGACCTCGGTCACGGTGCGCCGCATCGCGACCAGCGCGGGCGGGGCGTCGTCGTCGTACAGATCGCCCTGGAGCAGCTTGATCAGGTCGGTGCGGTACCGCTTGTCGTACGTGAACGCGGTGAACAGGATGTTCAGCCGGTAGTAGAGCGAGATGAACTCGTACCAGTTGCGCATGCCGCGCCGTACCGTCTCCTCGAAGTCGGTGAACGCGGACTTCGACAGGTCTCCGGCGGCGAATCCGGCGACGATGTCCCTGGCGGCGAACCGGGCGCTCTGCAACGCGATGGAGACCCCGGAGGAGAAGATCGGGTCGACGAACCGGGCGGCGTCGCCGACCATCACGTACCGGTCGCCGCAGATCTGCCGCATGCTGTACGAGTAGTCGCCCTCGGTACGCCACTGGTCGGCGACGGTGGCCTTTCGCAGCTCGGCCTCGAGCTCCGGGCGAAGCCCGGCCATCTTCCAGAAGAAGCCTTCCCGATCGCCGCCGTGCTCCTTGAACAGCGACTTCTGAGCGACCACGCCGACGCTGGTGACGGTGTCGGTGATCGGGATCTGCCAGATCCAGGCGTTGCGGTCGGGCAGGAAGTGGATCGCGATGTAGTCGGCTTCCTCGCGGGTCGGCGTCAACGCGCCCCGGTCCAGACCCTTGAACCAGGTGTACGTGGCGTACTGGTCGAACACCGAGTCCTTGACCTTGAGTTTCAGCCGGGAGCCCAGCAGGGTGGAGCGCCCGGTGGCGTCGGCGAGCAGGCGGGCGCGGATCGGCCAGCTCACGCCGTCCGGGCCGCCCGCCCGCGCGGTCACCGTGACTCCGTCCGGGTCGAACCGCGGCTCGGTCGCGCGTACCCCCTGCATCACGATCGCGCCCTGGTCGGCGGCGTGCCGCAGCAGCAGCAGGTCGAACTTCGCCCGCTCCACGTGGTATGTGTACGTGACCTCGGCGTCGTCCCTGGCGCGCTCCCCGAAGTGCATGGTGACGTGCCGGAACGGTCGCCGTCCGGGTGCTTCCCGAGCGTGCGGGAATGGGCTGCTGGTGGTCCAGCACGCGCCCCGCTTCACCGGGAATCCGGCCGCCTCGACGATCGGCAGCGCGCCGATCTCGTCGAGCACCGACATCACCGCCGGCACCAGCGACTCCCCGATGTGGTGCCGCGGGAAGTGCTCGCTCTCCAGCAGTACGGTCTTCAGTCCAGCCCGGGCGAGCAGCGTGGCGAGGGTGGAGCCGGCCGGGCCCCCGCCGGCGATCAGTACGTCGCAGTCGTACCCCGTCATACGGTGGACCCTTCCGTCAGTGCGGCCGCGAGCGCGTCGCGGTCGACCTTCCCGCTGGTGGTACGGGGCAGCTCCCGTACCACGTGAATCGTGGGCAGCGCGTAGCTGGGCAGCGCCGCCGCGCACACCCGGCGCAGCTGTGCCGGGGTGGTGGGTCGGCTGGTGACCACGGCGGCCAGCAGCCGGTTTGTGATGGTCTCGTCGGGCACCGCCAGCACCGCCGCCTCGCCCACCGCGGGGTGGCCGCGCAGTACGCCCTCCACCTCGTCCAGCTCCACCCGGTGACCCCGGGTCTTCACCTGCCGGTCGCGCCGGCCCCGGAAGTGCAGCAGCCCGTCGGCGTCGCGCACCACGATGTCGCCGGTCCGGTACGCCCGTCCGCTGGCCGCGCGCCGGGAGGTGAACCGCTCCGCAGTCAGCGCGGGATCGTCCCAGTAGCCGAGCGCCACGGTGGGGCCGGAGACGTGCAGCTCGCCCGGCTCACCCGGCTCGGCCTCCCGCTCCGGGGCGGCCATCACGGTGAGCGTGATCTCGTCGGTGATGGCGCGCCCGATCGGCAGCGCCGGGCGGCTCAGGTCGTCCGCGGAGACCTCGTGGTACGTGCAGACGTTCGTCTCCGTGGGGCCGTACAGGTTGGCGTACCGGGCCGCGGGGGCGAGCGCCAGCATCCGCTCCAGTGTCGGGAGTGGACAGACCTCGCCGGCGAACAGGATGGTGCGCAGCGTCGCCAGGCTCGCGGCCGGAGCCGAGCGGCTGAGCATGGTGAGCGCACTCGGCACGCAGTACAGCACCGTGGCGTTCGCCCGCCGCAGGAACGCCGCCAGCTCACCGGGCAGCACCCGTGCCGCCCCCGGCACCGGCAGCAGCGTGGCGGCCGCCTTCGCGGTGGCGAACAGATCGAAGGTGGACAGGTCGAAGTGGGTCGGGGCGTGGCCGGCCACCCGGTCGTCGGCGGTGAGCCGGAAGGTGTCCGCGGCCCAGTCCACGAACGCGGTGGCGTTGCGGTGGGTCAGCACCACCCCTTTCGGCACGCCGGTGGAGCCGGAGGTGTGCAGCACGTACGCCGGATCCTCCGGGCGTACGGTCACCGGCCGGGGAGTCAGCGGCTCCCGGCGCGCCTGCCGTACGTCGATCGCGGCGACTCCGTCGGGTGCGATGGCGCCGTCGGTGACGATCGCGCACGGCTTGGTCCGGCCCAGGATCGCCTCCAGCCGGGGGCCGGGGCTGGCGGGGTCCAGCGGCACGTACGCCGCCCCGGCCTTCAGCACCGCCCAGACCGCGACCACCGTGTCGGCGCCCGGACCGAGCTGGATCGCGACCCGTTCGCCCGGCGCGGCGCCGAGCTGCTGCAGCTGGGCGGCGAGCGTACCGGAGCGTTGGTCCAGCTCCCGGTACGACAGCTGCTGGTCGGCGTCCTCGACCGCGTCGGACGGGGCGCCGTTGTCCGCGCCGGCGACGGCGGTGGCGAGATAGTCGAGCAGTGTCGTCATGACACCGCGACGCGCTTGGAAGCGACGAACTCCGCGATCGCGCCGAGGCTGTGGAAATGTCGGTAGACCAGCTCGGCGGCATCGACCTGGATCCCGTACCACTGCTCGAGTAAGGTGCTCAGCTCGACCACCGACAGCGAGTCGATCACCCGATGCTCGATCAGGTCGAGATCGTCGGTGAGCGACGCGACGTCGCCGCCCCAGCCGATCTCCTCGACGATGTACCGCCGGATGTCGTCCTGCACGCTCATGTTCGGTCCTTTCCGGGGTTGGCGCGCGCGATCAGGTCTCGCTGGATCTCAGAGGTGCCGGAGTAGAGCTGGGCGCCCATGGCGTCACGCACCATGCGCTCCAGCTCGAGGTCGGTGGTGTAGCCGGCGCCGCCGTGCAGCCGTACCGCGTCCAGGGCGCTGGCCAACAGCGACTCGGCGAGCTGCAGCTTCACCATGGCGGCGTGGTGCGGCCGTATCTTCCGCTGGTCGGTCAGCCCCGCCACCCAGTACGCCAGCAGCCGCCCGCTCTGCGCCCGTACCCGCATGTCGGCGATCCGGTGTGACACCGCCTGGAAGTCCGACAGCGGTGCGCCGAACTGGCGCCGCCGCTTCGCGTACGTCATGCACTGTTCGGCGAGCCGGTGCAGGGTCCCGAGCGCGGGGGCGAGGATGAACGCCCGCTCGGCGGTCATGGCGGCGGTGAACAGCGCCATCCCGGCACCGGGCGCCCCGAGCAGCGCGTCCGGCCCGACCACGCAGTCGGTCAGGCGCAGCTCGGCCATCAGCGCGGTACGCAACCCCGACTTGTCGACGACCGGCCCGACGCTGAGCCCCGGTGCGTCGCCCGGCACCAGGAAACCGGAGATGCCCATGGCGCCGTGGTCGGGCTCGGTGACGGCGGTGACCAGGAACAGCCCCGCCACCGGTGCGTTGGTGATGAAGGTCTTCACGCCGTTCAGCGCCCAGCCGGTGCCGGTTTTGACCGCGGTGGTACGGATCGCCGCCGCGTCCGAGCCGGCGCCGGGCTCGGTGGCGGCGTGTGCCCCGATCACCGTGCCGTCGGCGAGCCCCGGCAGCCAGCGTTGCCGTTGCGGCTCGGTGCCGAACCGTACGAGGGGGTACGCGCAGGCCCACAGGTGGGCGCCGAGCGCGAACATCAGCCCGTTGTCGGTGCAGCCTTCGCCGAGCGCTTCCAGCGCGGCGACGGCGTCGACGGCGGTCATTCCGCGCCCGCCGTACCGGGTCGGTACGCAGATCCCGGTGAGCCCCGCCGCGGCCAGCTCTCGCCACGCTTCGTAGCTGAACTCGCCGGCCCGATCCCGCCCGATCACATCCTCTTTGCTGATACGTTCACCGAGCTCGCGGGCTACCAGCGGGTAGCCGGATCCGGTGCCGCCCAGGGAGAAGTCCATGTGACGTCCTCCTGTCGCAGGCGCGAATCCGAGCATTGAGGTGTTTAGATGTGGCCGTCGTTTATGGTCCCGTGCGGACAGTCCAGCGTTCAACCTTTCCGAGCATCGATGTGACAATTCCTGCACATGGCACTACGCAGCGTAGTTGCCGCCGATGGTCTCGAACCCCTGAGTGACCGTCCAATGAGGATAGTGGAAGGTGGGTTTGGTTAGGTGTCACCAATGCCGTACGCGGTGCTCGACATCGACGCCACCCTGTCGGACGTACGGCACCGGCTGCACCACCTCCGCCACCGTCCCAAGCGCTGGGACGCATTCTTCGCCGCCGCAGGTATCGATGCCCCGCTACCCGAAGGACTGGCTGTAGCGCACACCCTCGCTGAGGGTCACGAAATCGTCTACCTCACCGGTCGGCCGGAACGCATCCGGCGGGTCACGGAGGACTGGCTGCGGCGCCACGGGCTGCCCGACGGCCGGCTGCTGATGCGCGGCAACGCCGACCGCAGCCCGTCCGCGGTGATGAAGCTCCGCAGGCTGCGGCGGCTCGCGGCCGAACGTACCGTCGCCGTCCTGGTCGACGACGACATAGCGGTGTGTACGGCCGCCGAGCAGGCCGGCTTCACCGTCCTCCGCGCCGACTGGGCCCTAGACCCGGACACCCAACCCACCCTCCTCGAAGCTCAAGAATCCGAAGGCCGCACCTGACCCGGGGCACCCACTTCGACTTGGTGGGGCAGAGTGTCGTTGGCG
>JBOGDG010000155.1:0-7183 GCA_050701655.1 Micromonosporaceae bacterium | reverse complement strand
GCCCGGATGGGAGGGCACGGGGGCGTCGCTCCGGGGCGGCGGTGTGCCGGTCGCCGGCGGCTCGTTGCCCGGCGACGTCTCTCCCGGTGGGTACGCCGGGGGCGTGCCCACCTCCGCCGGTGTTTCTGACGGGCCCCAGAAGGAGCCCCAGACATCGGCGGTCCGAACGACGACGTACCCCGTGGCGGTTACCGCGAACGCGGTGACCAGCAGCAACGAGAGGGCGCGCACGCGCCGCCTGCGGGGTGGCTCAATGGCGTCGAGCTCGGCGGTCACCGGATCATGGTCATCCGCCGCCGGCGCGTCGGCGAGGCGCTCATCAGCGAAGCGTTCCGCGCTAGAGCGCCCAGCGGCTCGCCAGACCTGATACTTCCGCACGTCAGCGAACGCCTCGGAGGCGCGTAGGCGTTT
The DNA here is from genome assembly GCA_050701655.1 of Micromonosporaceae bacterium. Lineage (GTDB taxonomy): Bacteria > Actinomycetota > Actinomycetes > Mycobacteriales > Micromonosporaceae > WHSM01. Next base: position 6,772 of record JBOGDG010000155.1, on the reverse strand, counting down.
GCCCAGAGTGGGCTGTCGGTGCTTGTCGCTCGCAGCGTCGTCCGGCTCGTGGGAAACCACGAGATTGCCTCCTGATCCGTGGTGATTCGCGAAGTTGGCCGGCTTAGCGTAAGGGATAGTAAGGAAACTTATCTACTGGGGCCTTGGGAAGATTCTTCGGGTTTGGGTACGCGGCCTCTTCTGACACCGAGGACAGGAGAACGACGACCGGTTGGCGAATGACTCCCGCCGGATCGGCGTACCGCACCGGCGGCACGGTTTGCCTTCGCGCCCGTACGCGGCCAACGACACCTCGAAGTAGCCGGACTCGCCGTTGACGTTGACGTACAGCGCGTCGAAGGACGTACCGCCGTTGCCGATCGCCTCGGTGAGTACGTCCTTCACGTGGCCGATCAGCCGCCGCAGCACCGGCCGGCTCAGCGCCTCGGTACGCCGCTCACCGTGCAGCCCGGCTCGCCACAGCGCCTCATCGGCGTAGATGTTGCCGATCCCGGAGACCAGCGTCTGATCCAGCAGCGCGCGCTTGATCTGGGTACGCCGCCGGCGTACCGCCGCCACGAACAGCTCGTCGTCGAAGCCCGGCTCCAGCGGATCCAGCCCGATGTGCGCGATCTCCGGTGGCAGGGTGGCGCCGCCGGCCGAGATCCACAGCCCGCCGAACATCCGCTGATCCACGAAACGCAGCTGCGGCCCGTCGTCGGCGAAGTCGAACACCACCCGCAGATGCCGCTGCGCCGGCGACTCGGACGGCCCGAGCAGCAGCTGGCCGGACATCCCGAGGTGGCCGAGCAGCGCGTCGCCGCTGTCCAGCGGCAGCCACAGGAACTTGCCCCGCCGCCGGGCGCCGGTGATCAGCCGACCCGCCAGCGCCGCCGCGAAGTCCTCAGGGCCGGCCGGGTGCCGGCGTACCGGACGGGGATGCAGTACGTTCACCGCCGCGATCCGCCGCCCCACCGCCCACTTGTCCAGCCCGGCGCGGACGGTCTCGACCTCGGGAAGCTCCGGCACGGCGTGAAGTGTACGACTCGGCGCGCACCCGCCCCCGCCCGCCGAGATTCGGAGCAATGGACACTGGGGCACGGGTTCCGCCCGGGATCGCGTGCCGGAGCGCCCAACGCCACAGGTCTTGCGAGTGCGGGGTGGGCTTCCGAGCCACAGGCGGTGCGGCAGCGTGCCGTGCCCGGACTAGATGGTGTACGGCCAGACGGTGATCATGTACGCGCCGTACCAGCAGCCCAGCAACGTCGCCCCGGCCAGCACTAGCACCGCGGTACGCCGCCGGCACCGCGACAGCGCGATCGCGAGCGGGAACAGCAGCAGCAGCTCCGGCACCAGCATCCGCGGCCGGGAGTGGTAGTACCCCGACGAGCCGACCGCCATCACGAAGGCCAGTACCCCGTAGAGCGCGAGCGGCGGCCAGATCCGTTCCGAGAGCGCCACCAGCACCGAGACCCCGGCGAGCACGATGATCACGGCGACGCTGACGTGCACCCAGCCCTCGCCCTTGGTGAACGCCTCGATCAGGAATCGCCCGGTGCTCGCCCCGAAGTCCCACTCGGTGCCCCAGCCGATCCGCTGGATCGTGAACCAGGCGTCCAGGTCACCGACCCGCAGCCCCACCCACAGCAGGTAGAGCGGCACCGCGAACAGCCCCGCCATCACCCCGACGGCCACCCGCCAGCTGGGATAGTCGCCGCGGTCCCGCCACAGGGACCACAGCCCCGCCGCCATTAACGCCGCCGCCAGTGCCAACCCGGTCGGGCGGGTGAACCCGGCCAGCATGGCGCAGGCGCCGGCGATCAGCCACGCCTGGTGGTGCAGCGCCAGCAGCGCGCCGACCACCAGGGCGGCGAACAGCGCCTCGGTGTACCCCATCGAGAGCACCACCGACATCGGCTGGGCACCGAACAGCACCGCCAACGCGTACCCGGTACGCCGTGAGTAGAGCCGGGTGCCGAGCAGCGAGAGCAGCACCGCGGCGACCGCCCCGGCGACCCAGGCCACGGTGAGCGCGGCCCCGTCCGGCGACACCCCGGGCAGCCCGGAGAGTATCCGGATCAGGGTCGGATACAGCGGGAAGAACGCCAGTCCGTTTCCGGTGAGCTCGCCCTCGTCATCGAAGCTGTAGCCCGGCTCGTACCCGTCGACGGCGACCCGTACGAACCAGCCGGCGTCCCAGATCATCAGCCGCTGCACCAGGCTGCGGTCGTCGTCGGCCAGCGCCGCGATCAGGGTGAGCTGCACCAGCCGGGTGAGCAGATACAGCCCCAGCGGTACGCCGACCGCCAGCGTCCACCAGCGCCGCCGCTCCCCCGCCTCGTCGCCGTCCGCGGAGCCGACCTCAGCGTCAACGGACTCAGCCTCGGCGGACTCGGCCTCGTCAGACACGGCCTCGGCCGGCTCGGCCGGTTCCTCGGGCGCGGGCCCGGCGGACGCGTCAGTGCGGGGCTGACTCGACGCTGTCATCGGCCGGCTGCGGTGCGTCGGTCTGCGCGGTTACCCGGGCGGTCAGCAGCCGCCAGGCGAGCTCGGCGGCCCGCTGTTCGGCTTCTTTCTTGCTCCGGCCGGCGCCGGCGCCGAAGCGCTCCCCCGACACTACGGCGCGCGCGGTGAAGGTCTTCGCGTGGTCGGGGCCCGCCTCCTCGATGCGGTACTCGGGCACGCCGAGTCCGTGGTTGGCGGTGAGCTCCTGCAGGCTGGTCTTCCAGTCGAGCCCGGCGCCGCGCCCGGCGGCGTCGGCCATCAGCGGGTCGAACAGCTTGTGGATCACCCGGGCGGCGGCTTCCAGGCCGTGCTCCAGGTAGATCGCACCGAGCAGCGCCTCCAGGGTGTCGGCGAGGATGCTCGCCTTGTCCCGGCCGCCGGTGGTCTCCTCGCCCTTGCCGAGCAGCAGGAAGGGCCCCAGCCCGGTCGGGCCGAGGCTGCGCGCCACACCGGCGAGCGCACGCATGTTGACCACGCTGGCGCGCAGCTTCGCCAACTGCCCCTCGGGCAGGTCGGGGTGCCTGCGGTACAGCGCGGTGGTGATCACGACGCCCAGTACGGCGTCGCCGAGGAACTCCAGCCGCTCGTTGGTGGGCAGACCACCGTTCTCGTACGCGTACGAGCGGTGGGTGAGCGCGCGGGTGAGCATCTGCGGCGACAGTGTGACGCCGAACGCCTCGTCCAGGTGCCCTGACTGGGCCACCCGGGGCTGATGCTCACTCACCGATGGGTCCTCGCAGGTCGATCGACTAGACCTCCACGACCTGGCGGCCGTTGTAGGTGCCGCATACGCCGCACGCGGCGTGCGGAAGCTTCGGCGACTTGCACTGCGGACAGGGCACGGTCACGACCGCCTGCGCCTTCCACTGCGAACGCCGGGACCGAGTATTGCTGCGCGACATACGGCGCTTGGGAACGGCCACGTCGAGTCACTCCTGATCGTCTGGTCTGGTGGTTTTCTTCGGCGCTGCCGGAGCTTCCGACAACAGACTACCTAGCGCCACCCAGCGCGGGTCGGTCTGCTCGTGACTGTGGTCAGCCGGCAGATCGTCCCAGTGCGCGCCGCAGACGGAGCACAGCCCTGGGCAGTCCTCGCGGCACAGCGGATTGGTCGGTAGCGCGAACACCACCGCGTCCCGCAAGGGTGGTTCCAGGTCGGCGTAGTCGTCCTGCAACCGCTCGACCTCGTCCTCGTCGGTGGTGGCGTCCGTGGTGCTGTCCGGGTAGGCGTACAGCTCCTGGATCGTCACGTCCAACGTGTCCTTGATCGGGCGTAGACAGCGCCCACACTCACCTTCCAGCGGCATGGACGCCGTACCGGTGACGAGAACACCCTCGGTAACGGACTCCATGCGCAGACGCAGTGAGATGTCGGCGCCGACAGGCACTCCGATCAGCTCGAGACCGAACTCCTCCGGCGCCGGTACGGTGCGCTCGACCTCTCGCATCGCCCCGGGCCGTCGCGGGAGCTCACGGGTGTCGAGAGCCAGCGGGGACCGGGGACTGATCTGAGGTGACATCGCTTCCGTACATGGGCATCATCGGATCTCGGCCAGGACAGGCCGCCGTAGCAGGTTACCCGACAGCGACCGCCACCGTCGAACCGAGGCCGCGGCGAGCGCCCCGCCACGCCCGCTACATCGGCAGCGGCTTCTCCTCCGCCGGCGGGATGTCGGAGGAGAACGAGCCGATCTCGCGCAGCGCGTGCATCTTGTCCCGGCCCCGTTCGATCGAGGTCAGCGAGCGGTGCAGGAACTGCTCGAAGTTCGCGAGGGTGGTGTCGACGTAGTCGTCGACCTCGTCGCGCAGCCGCTGCGCCTCGTCGCGGGCCTCACCGACGATCCGCGCCGCCTCGTGCTCGGCGGAGACGGTGATCTCGTTCGCCGAGACCAGCCGGGCGTGCTCGGCCTCGCCCTCGGCGATGATCCGCTCCGCCTCCCGCTGCCCGGCCTCCAGGATCTTGTCCCGCTCTTCGAGCAGCGCTTCGGCTCGGCGTACCTCCACGGGAAGGTTGCTGCGCAGCGACTCCAGCATCGTGACCATCTCGGCCCGGTCCACCATGCAGTTGGTACGCGACATCGGCACCGCCCGAGCGGCCTCGATGTGCGCGATGACCTCGTCGATGCGATCGAGCAGGTCCACCGTGGTCACTCCCCCTCGGGCTTGTTCTGCCGGGGCAGCCGCTCGGCGAGCGCACGACCCACGATCTTCGGTACGTGGCCGGAGACGTCGCCACCCCACCGGGCGACTTCCTTGACCAGACTGGACGAGAGGAAAGAGTAGAGCGGATTGGTGGTCATGAAGAGGGTTTCGACTCCGGCGAGCCCATAGTTCATCTGCGCCATCTGCAGCTCGTAGTCGAAGTCGCTGACCGCGCGCAGGCCCTTCACCACCACCGCGATCTGGTGCTCGCGGCAGTAGTCGACCAGCAGTCCACGGAACGAGTCGATCCGTACGTTGGGATGGTCGGCGGTCACCTCGCGGAGCATCTCCATCCGCTCCTCGATGGTGAACAGGCCGGCCTTGGACTGGTTGACCAGCACCGAGACGTACAGCTCGTCGTAGAGCCGGGCAGCTCGCCCGATGATGTCGAGATGCCCGTACGTGACCGGGTCGAACGAACCGGGGCAGACCGCGCGCTTCACGATGGGCGACCGTACCAAAGCGTGGTCTCCCCGTAACGGCGGCTCCGCGTTCCGGTGAGCCCCGGCACCCAACCGGGGGAACCGCCGCGGGTGCCGCGTTCCAGGACGACCACTCCGTCGGGGGCCACCCAGCCGCCGGCGACGAGGTGGTCGAGCACCACCGCGAGCTCGTCGCCCGGCAGCTCGTACGGGGGGTCGGCGAACACCACGTCGTAGCCGGCGCCGGGTGGTGTGGCGACCGCGCGGGCCACCGGCGCCAGGGTCACCACGGCGCTCCCGGTCAGCTCCAACGCCGCCAGGTTGCCTTTCAAAACCTTGGCGGTACGCGGATCCTGCTCCACGAACAGCGCGTGCGCGGCGCCCCGGGACAGCGCCTCGATGCCGACCGCGCCGGAGCCCGCGTACAGGTCGGCGAACCGGCAGCCGTCCGGCTCGACCAGCGTGGCGAGCGAGCTGAACAGGGCTTCCCGTACCCGGTCGGAGGTGGGCCGGGTGGCACGACCCGGCGGCATCGTGACCCGCCGCCCGCCCAGTGTCCCCGCGACGATCCGGCTCATCAGACGACGCTAGCCCTTCTCCAGGTATTCGGCCTTGTCATCCGCTACCAGCGCGGCCACAGCGTCTACGAGCGCGGGATGGGCGGACAGCTCGGGATCGTCGGCGACCACGTCGATCGCCTCACTGCGAGCCTGACGGATCAGGTCCGCGTCCCGCAACAGTGACAGCAACCTCACCGTGGAGCGCCGCCCGGACTGCACCGCCCCGAGTACGTCGCCCTCGCGGCGCTGTTCCAGATCCAGCTCGGCGAGCCGGAAGCCGTCCAGGGTGGACGCCACCGCGTCGAGGCGTTCCCGGGCCGGACTGCCCGCGTCGGCCTCGGTGACCAGCAGACACAGCCCGGGGGCGCTGCCCCGGCCCACCCGGCCGCGCAGCTGGTGCAGCTGGGAGACCCCGAACCGGTCGGCGTCCATGATCACCATCATCGTGGCGTTCGGTACATCCACCCCCACCTCGATCACCGTGGTGGCGATCAGTACGTCCAGCCGTCCCGCGGCGAACTCCCGCATCACCGCGTCCTTCTCCTCGGCCGGCAGCCGCCCGTGCAGCACGCCCTGGTTCACGCCGGCCAGCGGCCCACCGACGAGCGTCGGCGCCACGTCCAGCACCGCCAGCGGCGGCCGCCGCTCCTCCTCGCCCGGAACGGCTTCGGCGTCCTCGTCGGCCGACTTCTCCCCGATCCGGGGGCAGACGACGTACACCTGATGGCCCTTGCCGACCTCCTCCACCACCCGCTTCCACGCCCGGTCCAGGAAGTGCGGCTTGTCGGCCGCCGGTACGACATGCGTGCTGATCGGCGAGCGCCCGGCCGGCAGCTCGATGAGCGAGGAGGTCTCCAGGTCGCCGTACACGGTCATCGCGACGGTGCGCGGGATCGGGGTGGCGGTCATCACCAGTACGTGCGGCGGCTGGTCGGCCTTGGCGCGCAGCGCGTCGCGTTGCTCGACACCGAACCGGTGCTGCTCGTCGACCACCACCAGGCCGAGGTCTTTGAAGTCGACGCCCTCGTACAGCAGGGCGTGGGTGCCGACCACCAGCCCGGCGGTGCCGTCGGCGATGTCGGCGAGCGTCTGGCGGCGTACCGC
>JBOGDG010000154.1:0-7211 GCA_050701655.1 Micromonosporaceae bacterium | reverse complement strand
CGGTACGACACCCCGGGCTCCTCTGATCCGGCAGGCCCGCGTCGGTGGGGCGCGGCTTGGCGAACGGATCCAACGCCCGCCGCACGATCGCCGCGGACTCCGTATCCAACCGGCCCCGCACCCACACGCTGCCGTGCCCATCCGGGGTGAAGGCCAACTCACGCCGCCGATACGCACGTTTCTCCAGCTCAGCCAGCTTCCCCGCCTCTGCCGCATCGGCCGCGTCCGGGTCGACCACCTCGCAGATCCGCCGCCCCAACCGCCGCAGCTGCCCCGGATCGAACTGCCCCGCCCACACGATCAACTGGCGCTCGGCACGACGGCGAAGACGCGCAGGCCCGTCCACCCCGACCCCGCCCGCCGGCTCAGGGAGCTCCGCGACGGTCTCCGCGATCACCTGCGCATGCGCCGCACTGATCACACCAGCGGCCAACGCCCGCCCGGTCTCCGCCAGCCCAGAACCCAACGCCGCCGCCAACACCGCATCACGCTTGGCCGCCTGCGGGGTCAGCCGCAACCGCCCACGCAACCACGCCTGCGTCGACGGCGCCGCGGCCCGCGCCACCAGACCACGCCCCGCCACCTCCGCCACCAGCCGCAACCGCACCGCCGCCAACTGCGCCTCCACCCGCGCCGCCACCTCCACCAACCCGGTCACCTCGGCGTCGGACAACGACCACAACGGCGTCTCGGTCAATTCCGAAGCACGAGCATTAACGGCGTACACGAAATCGGCGACCGGATGGCCGCCGGAGCGCATCTCCCCGTGAGACATGAGCAAAGACTATTCCGGGGGTATGACAAGAATCGGCCGCACGGGAGCGCCCCGCGAGATTGTTTGGAAATTCTCCCTGCGAAAAACGCCAGCCCCTGCGGGCAGCAGCAGTCAGTCGGGCAGTTCACGGACTCGTGGCCCCGCCAGCGTGCGTGAGCCCGCGGTGGTTTCCAGCCGCAGCACCTCACCCAACGGTGTGCTGACCGGATCGGGGCGGCAGCAAGAGAACCTTTCCGGTGGTACGCCGACCCTCCAGGTCCTGGTGCGCCGTGGCGGCCTCCGCGAGCGGGTACCGGGCGCCGATGTGGATGTGCAGGTCACCCTTGGCGACCATCCCGAGGATGGCGCTCGTACGGTGCACCAGCTCGTCGCGGTCGGCGATGTGGTGCCCCAGCGATGGCCGGGTCAGGAACAGCGAACCGCCGTCGGCGAGCTGCTTCAGGTCGAACGGCGGCACCGGGCCGCTGGCCTGCCCGTACTGCGCCAGCATGCCGCGCCGGCGCAGGCTCGCCAGGCTGCCGCCGAAGGTGGCCCGGCCGACCCCGTCGTACACCACCGCGACGCCTTCGCCGTCGGTCAGCTCCCGCACCTGGGCGGGTACGTCGTCGTACCGGATCACCTCGTCGGCGCCGGCCTCCCGGGCCAGCTTCTCCTTCTCCGCGGTGGAGACGGTGCCGATCACCCGGCCACCGCGCAGCTTCACCAACTGCGTCAGCACCAGCCCCATCCCGCCGGCGGCCGCGTGCACCAGCACGGTGTCGCCGGGGCGTACCCGATAGGTGTCGTTGGTCAGGTAGTGAGCAGTCACGCCCTGCAGCAGGCTGGCTGCCGCCACCTGCGGGTCGACCTGCTCGGGAACCGGGACCAGCCGCTCGTACGGCACCACCATGCGTTCGGCGTAGCTGCCGCTGACCATCACCCAGCCCACCCGGTCACCCGGGCTGACCGCCGACGCGATCTCGGCGCCCACCTCGCGTACCACCCCGACGCCCTCCACGCCCGGTACGAACGGCGGCGTCGTCGGGTAGTAACCCGACCGGTGGTACGTGTCGATGAAGTTCACCCCGGCGGCCTCGACATCGACCAGCACATCGGTGGCACCGGGCCGGGGATCCGGCCGCTCGGCGATGCTGAGAACCTCCGGCCCCCCGTGTCGGTCGACGACTACTGCGCGCATTCGACAGTCCTCCCTACCTGCGTGAACGACCCGGAGACATCGACGGACGGCGACGCCCCGGACGACGGCAGCCGAGGATAGGCAGAGATCCTCGGACCGCCTCGTCGGGGGCGCACCCCGATACAGCCGGTGATGATGTATCCCGCACCACATCCCGGTGCGTGCCGCGTGCGCGGTGCGTCACCGAGCCCTGGCCTCCATTGTCTCTCCACCGCCGCGCACCGGCAGTGGTCGATCGGTCGGTTACCTGTCGTCACACCGGGCCGGCGGCACCCGGCGGCGTACCGCTGGACTACCCTGCACGACGTGCCCTCGCTGTTCCGTCGCCGTGACCAGTCCACCGCGCCGTCCTCCCCCGAGTCCGAGTCCGAGCTCTCCGACGCCGAGGAGGCCGCGGACGATGCCGCGCCCCGCGCCGGAGTGAAGCCGAAGGCGTACACCGCGGGGAAGGGTCGCGCCACCCCGAAGCGGAGCCAGGCTCGCAAGCGCAACGCCGAACCGCCGCCGAAGGACCGCAAGGAAGCGTACCGGCGGATGCGGGAACGGCAGAAGGAGGAGCGGGCCGAGGCGCGCGCCGCGATGATGCGCGGGGACGACAAGTTCCTGCCGGAGCGGGACCGCGGACCGGAGCGGATGCTGGTACGCAACATCGTCGACGCCCGCCGCAACATCGGGACCTGGTTCTTCGCCGGCGCGGTGGTGATCCTGATCGGCACCTGGCCCGGTGTGCCCAACCCGATCCGGTTCGCGTTCGACCTGTTCTGGGTGGTGCTGCTGCTCGCGGTGATCATCGACAGCGTGCTGCTGGCCCGGCTCATGAAGCGGCTGGTGTGGGGCCGCTACCCCAAGACCACACAGCGCCCGCGCGGGCTCTACTTCTACGGGATCATGCGGTCCCTGACGCTGCGCCGGATGCGGATCCCGAAGCCGCAGGTCTCCGTCGGCGACGAGATCTAGCTCCCCGGCCACTCCGACATGCCAGGTCACCCCGACATGCCAGGTCACCCCGATGACGATGCCCGGCTGACGCGCGCCGGTGAAATGGCGGACATGCGGCGACTGTGGCCGGGTGACGTACCGGGGTTGAGCGAGGCGGAGCTGACCGCCGCGTACGCGCCCGTGGACCGCAACCGACCCTGGCTGCGGGTCAACTTCGTGACCAGCGCCGACGGGGCGGTCACCCTCGACGGGCACTCCGAAGGACTCTCCAGCGCGCCCGACAAGCGGGTCTTCGGGCTGCTGCGGATGCTCTGCGACGTACTGCTGGTGGGCGCCGGGACGGTACGGGAAGAGGGCTACCGGCCACTGCGGCTGGACCCCGTACGGCGAGCCTGGCGCCGCGAGGCCGGGCTGCCGGAGGTGCCGGCGCTGGCGGTGATCTCAAGCCGGCTGGCGCTGGACCCGGACGACCGGATGTTCGCCGACGCGCCGGTACGGCCGATCGTGATCACCCACGGTGGTTCCCCGCTGGGGGCCCGGGACCGGCTGACCGCCGTGGCCGACGTACTGGTGGTGGGGGACGCCGAGGTGTCGCTGGCCGCGGCACGGGAGGCGCTCGCCGCGCGGGGCCTGCGCCAGGTGCTCTGCGAGGGCGGGCCGCACCTGTTCGGCTCACTGCTGGCGGCCGACCAGGTCGACGAGCTGTGCCTGACCGTCGCCCCGCTGCTCGCCGGCCCCGGCGCCGGCCGGATCGTCGCTGGCCCCGGCGCGCCACCCCGCCGATTCCGGCTGGATCAGGTGCTGCAGGGCGACGGGAATCTGCTGCTCCGATACGCGCGTCGGGCACCGGCCGACACGTAACGGGGAGCGGCGGCTAAACTCACTGCTCGTAGCCGGGGCCTTCCCGAGTGTGGAGTTCGCCGTATAGGTTCCCTGGGACAACCCGTACCCGACTCGATCACCTGGGGGCGTGGGGGTGCAGTCAGACTCCGGTAGCGGCGCGGCGAAGGCGCCCGCCGACCGCGATCAGGCCGACGAACCGGCCGGCCACACCGTGCTGCTGGCCGAGCTGGGGGCGCTGCGGGACGCGGTGAAGCTGCTCAGTGACCGGGAACACGAACGCGCCCAACACCGCGAAGCCGTCATCGACCGGCTGCACGCGGAGAACCAGGCCCTCCGGCGGAACGAGCTGGAGACCATGCTAGAACCGGTACGTATGGGGCTATACCGGCTGTACGATCTGGCGCGCCGCGAAGGCGAACGCTTCTCCGGCAGCCAGCCCCCCGCCGCCGAGCACGCCGGTCCGCTGCTGTCCGCGATCGCCGAGGAGGTCGCCGAGGTGCTGGCCCGTACCGGGGTGGAGCCGTACGCCGCCGACCCCGGCGAGCCGTACGACTCGGCACGGCACCGGCCGATGGAGACCGCCGACGTGACCGATCCCGCGCTGGACGGCGCGGTCACCCGGACGCTGGGCACCGGCTTCGTGCACGGCGAGAAGGTGGTACGCCGCGCCGACGTCGAGGTGGGCCAGCTGGTGAAGCCGAAGCGCACCCGTACCCCCGGCAAAGCCACCGGCCCCGGCAAAGCCGCAAGCAAGGCCGCGACCCCCAAAGCCAGCCCCAAAGCAGCCAGCAAGGCCGCGAAGAGCGCCGATCGCCAGCGCAAGCAGTAGTAGACCGGCACGCCGGTCAGCAAACCAGGTCAGCCACCGCTCGGGAGGACAGATAGTGGCCGTGTTCGGAATCGACCTCGGCACCACGTACTCGTGCATCGCGTACGTCGACGAGAGTGGCCGGCCAACCGTGCTGCGCAACCTCGAAGGTGCCGACACCACCCCCTCCGCGGTCTACTTCGAGTCGCCCGAGGAGGTTGTCGTCGGCGCCACCGCGAAGGACACCGCGGTGCTCGAACCCGACCTCGTGGTCGAGCTGATCAAGCGCGAGATGGGCCGCCACCTCACCCTCAAGATGCACGGCCGGATGTACGCGCCGGAGGAGATCTCCGCGTTCCTGCTGCGCAAGCTCGCCGCCGACGCGGAAGCCTCGATCGGCGAGCCGGTCTCCGACGTGGTGGTGACGGTGCCGGCGTACTTCGGGATCGCCGAACGCGACGCCACCCGCAAGGCCGGGCAGATCGCCGGGCTGAACGTGATCGACGTACTGTCCGAGCCGATCGCGGCCGCGGTCAGCTACGGCGTGCTGGCCCCCGACGCCGACCGCACCATCCTGGTGTACGACCTGGGCGGCGGCACCTTCGACACCACCGTGATCAGCATGCGGGCCGGCGACATCCAGGTGGTCTGCACCGACGGCGACCACGAGCTGGGCGGCGTGGACTGGGACGAACGGCTCGCCGAGTACGTGGTCGACACCTTCGTCGAGCAGCACCCCGACACCTCGCACCCGCTGGACGACCCGACCACGGTGCAGGACATCCGCTCCACGGTGGAAGAGGCGAAGAAGCGGCTCTCCACCACCAAGCAGCGCACCATGCGGGTGGTGCACGAGGGGCGGGTCACCAGCGTCACGCTCACCCGCGACCAGTTCGAGGAGATGACCTCCGACCTGCTCGACCGCACCATCGACATCACCCGCCGGGCGCTCGACGTGGCCCGCAAACGCGGCGTCACCACGCTCGACGAGGTGGTGCTGGTGGGCGGCTCGGCGAAGATGCCCGCCGTCGTGGAGCGGCTGCGCAAAGAGCTGGGCCAGGAGCCGAAACTGCACGACCCCGACCTGTCGGTGGCGAAGGGCGCCGCGCTGTACGCCTTCGAGGAGACGTACCGGCGGCTGCTCACCTCCGGCGCCGACGGCAAGGAGCAGGCGGAGCGGATGGCGCGCTGGGCCGGGCTGTCGGTCAGCCAGGAGGACGCGATCGCGAAACGGCAGATCCGTACCGTCGCCTCCCGCGGTTTCGGGGTGCTCTGCTTCGCCGCCGAGACCGAGTCCGAGCACGTGGTGCACCTGATCCACGGCAACGACGGGCTGCCGGTCGACGCCACCCGGACCTTCTACACGGTGTACGACGACCAGGGCGAGGTCGGCGTACAGGTGATGGAGCAGGCGGGCAGCGTCGAGTCGGAGCTGCCCGCGGACAACAAGCTGATCGCGTCGGGGCCGATCGGCGTACCGCCCGGTAAGCCGGCGGGCTGGCCGATCGACGTCACATTCCATCTGGACGCGAGCGGGTTGCTGCACGTCGCCGCCACCGAGCAGACTGACCCGAACACCTCGCCGCCGGCGGACGGCAAGACCCGGCTCGACCTGGAGATTCAGGTCGGCGGGATGTCCGCCGACGACGTCGCCCGCTCCCGCAGCACCCTGTCGCGGGTACGGGTCAACTGACACCCCACCACCATGACGTTCGACGCGGACAGCTACCTGACCGAGGTCCTCGAGCCGGCACGGCTGGCCGAGGGCCAACCCCCGGCTGACCTGCTGGTGCGGTACGGCCTGTCGCTGCCGCTGTCCGCCGCCGAGATCGCCGAGAACCTGCCGGCGGTGCTGGGCACCTGGCGGCGCGCCCGGCGGGAGCTGAAGTACCGCAAGCTGATCGCCCGCCTCGAGGCCGATCACGCCCGGTTGGCCCCGGCGTTCGACAAGGCGAAGGCGGGCGACGTCGGTCCGCTGCACGCCGCGGTCGCGGAGGCCAGGTCCGCCGGCCACGCCGCGTTGGACAAGCTGCGCGACGAGCTGGCCGACATGGTCGGCCCGGTACGCCGGATCACCCCTGCGCTGGCGGCGGAGCTGGCCGCCCACCACCGGCTGCGCCCGCCCCAGATCGCGCCGCTGCTGGTGGAGCTGTCGATCGACGTCGCCGAGCCGGATCCGCTGCCCGAGCGGCCGCCGGTCGCCGGCTACCCCCGGTACCGGGAGGCGCTGCGCACCCTGGGCTGCCGGCACACCGCGGACTTCGTACTGGACGAGAGCCGGGACTCGGCAACCCTCGACGGGGCGCTGCGGGTCTGGCACACCGTCGAGATCGACGGGCAGCCGGAGCGCCGGGTGGTGGCGAGCACCGTACACACCGCGGACCTGGCGTGGGCGGCACGGCCGTACGACGGGAGCAAGACCCTGGCCAGCACGGTGCTGGTGACGCTGAAGGCGCTGCTGGAGACCTCCGGCCCGGCCGGGGTCGCGGAGCTGGTGCGGTACGAGGTCGCCGAGGAGCTGCGTAACCGGCACCGGCAGGGAGCCTCCGCCGCCGCGCTGGTCGACTACGCCGCCGGCAGCCTCGGGCTGGCCGGCGACGACGCCCGCCGGATAGCGTTCGCGATCCGCGCCGAGCCGTCCGCCGCGCCGTCCGCGAACGGTGCACCGC
>JBOGDG010000153.1:0-7275 GCA_050701655.1 Micromonosporaceae bacterium | reverse complement strand
GCGCTGTCCGCCGCTGGGCCCACCCACCGCAAGGGAGCCTTCGACCACGACGGTCTCGGGCTGTTCGAGGGTGGTCGGTGCGACGCCGAGCTCGGTGTGGATCAGGTGACCGGCGATCGGGATCCGGCTGGAGCCGCCGACCAGGAAGATGCCGACCATGTCCTTGGGTTGCAGCCGGGCCTGTCCGATGGTGCGCTTCAGGCACTCGACCGTACGCTCCAGGTACGGCCTGACCAGGGATTCGAACTCCTCGCGGGTCAGGTGCGCGTCGACCTCGAGCGCCGGCAGGTGGATGTCGGCGCTGGAGGTACGGGAGAGCATCTCCTTGCAGCCGCGTACGTCTTCGTACAGCATCCGGCGGTAGCGCCGGTCGCCCGCCTCCTGCGGGTTGATCAACTTGCGCCACGTCTCCGCGTGGCTGTCCTGGTACGTCTTGCCGAGGTGTTCGACGATGGCGTGGTCGAAGTCGAGCCCGCCGACGTCGGGCAGCCCCTCTTCGGCGAGCACCTCGAAGCCGGTCTGGGTACGGCGTACCACGGTGGCGTCGAAGGTGCCGCCGCCGAGGTCGTAGATGGCCAGCGAACGGCCGACCGGGACCGCGGTGCCGAGCACGGCGGTGAAGTAGCTCGCGGCGCCGACCGGCTCGGCGATCAGCTGCGGACGGGACAGGCCGGCGAGCCGGGCCGCCTCCACCAGGATGCTGCGGCGGCGCTCACCCCAGCGCGCGGGGTGGGTCATCCGTACCTCGGCCGGGTTGCCGCCGATCTGGCGCCGGGCCTCGGTGAGGACCTGCTCGAGCACGTGCGCCATCACCCGCGGCACCGGCAGCTCCTGCTCGCCGAGGAAGATGGTGCCGTCGTCGATGCGCCGCTTGGGGTTGGGCTCGAAACGGGTCGGGTCGACCCTGGCGTTGCGTTCGGCGTCGCGGCCCACGAGCATCCGCCCGTCTGGGGCGAGGTATACCGCCGAGGGCAGCATCGGTGAGCCGTCGAAGAGCAGTGGCCGCACCCGCCCGTCGGGCATCCGCAGCATGGCGACCGTGTTCGATGTGCCGAAATCGATGCCGAGCACCCGCATCCGTCAGTCTCCTTCCCCCGCGGACACGATACTGCCCGTGAGCACGGCCGGTTCGGCCGCAGTGGTCGCGTCCTGGTAACGGTCACAGCGCGTTCACCATCGCTGCCCGGAGGTACGGGCAGAGCAGGTTTACGCCAGCTGTCCCCCCGACGATTACGAAGGCGAGATGTTACCCGCCGCCGGGCGCGCGGCACCAGTACCGGCGGCGGCGTGGCAGAGTCGCGGTTCGGGGCATGATTATCGTGGTGGCGGTGGCATCATGACCGGTCGGGCGTACCGGCGCCCGCCTGGGAGAAGAGAGCAGCCGATGGGAGTGGCGGACACCGCCGGCGAGGCGCCGCTGGCCGTACGGGGTGCCAGTACCCGCCGGGAGCGGGTCGGTTGGTACTTCTACGACTGGGCCAACTCCGCGTTCATCACCACCGTGGTGACGGTGTTCTTCGGGCCGTTCCTGACCGCGGTGGCGAAGCAGGCCGCCGGGTGCGCCCCGGGCGCGAAGTGCGCGGAGGGCGTGGTCTATCCGCTCGGCATCGAGGTCGCGGTCGGCTCCTACTACCCGTACGTGGTGTCGCTGTCGGTGTTCCTCACGGTGTTCGCGTTGCCGGTGGTGGGCGCGATCGCGGACCGGATGCTGCGCAAGCGGCGGCTGCTCGCCGGCTGCGCGTACGTGGGTTCGGCGGCGACGGTGGCGATGCTGTTCGTGACCGGCGACCGGTACCTGCTGGGCGGGGCGCTGTTCATCGCCGCCAACATCGCCTTCGGCGCCAGCGTGGTGGTGTACAACTCGTTCCTGCCGCAGCTCACCGGACCCGACGACCGGGACAGCGTGTCGAGCATCGGCTGGGCGATCGGCTACCTGGGCGGCGGGCTGCTGCTGGTGTTCAACCTGGTGGCGGTCACGGTGGGTGAAGCCGCGGGGCTGGACACGCTCGATCTGGCGCGCTGGAGCATCGTGTCGGCGGGTGTGTGGTGGGCCGGGTTCACGCTGTTGCCGCTGGTGTGGCTGCGGGATCGGCCACCGCCGGAGCGGCTGCCGGGCAACGTGATGACGCAGGGGTTCCGGCAGCTCAGCGACACGATCCGGCACCTGAAGGCGTACCCTCTGACGTTGTTCTTCCTACTGGCCTACCTGATCTACAACGACGGCATCCAGACGGTGATCGCGCTGGCCAGCCAGTTCGGCAGCGAAGAGCTGAAACTGCCGCAGAGCGCGCTGGTGTCCACGGTGCTGATGGTGCAGTTCCTGGCCTTCGGCGGTGCCCTGCTGCTGGGCGCGCTGGCGAAACGGTTCGGCGCCTGGAAGGTGTTGATGCTGAGCCTGGTGCTGTGGATCGGCGTGATCCTGGGGGCGTTCTGGCTCCCGGTCGGCGAGGTAATGCCGTTCGTGCTGCTGGGCGGCGCAATCGGGATCGTGCTGGGCGGCAGCCAGGCGCTGTCGCGGTCGCTGTTCAGCCAGGTGATCCCGGCCGGCAAGGAGGCGGAGTACTTCGGCCTGTACGAGATCAGCGACAAGGGCACCAGCTGGCTCGGGCCGTTGGTGTTCGGGTTGGTGTTCCAGATCGTGCACAGCTACCGGGTCGGCCTGGTCTCGCTGCTGATCTTCTTCGTGGTGGGGCTGGTGGCGCTGGCGATGGTGCCGATGCGGCGCGCGATCATCGCCTCCGGCAACACGCCGCCGCGGGTGCTCTGAGTGTCCTTATGCGGCGGACTCACGACGCAGGACACTAAGCTGCCCTGTCGTGACCGATCCCGATGACGCGTTGTCCGTGGTGCCGGCCGCGGGTGATCGTCGCTCCCGCCACGACGGCGCCCGGCTGAAGTTCTACTACGGGCCGATGGACTGCGGTAAGTCGACGTTGGCGCTGCAGATGGATCACAACCATTCCCGGCAGCGCCGCCGCGGGCTGCTGCTGACCAAGCACGACCGCTCCGGCACGCCGCGGATCTCCAGCCGGATCGGCCTGGGCCGAGAAGCGCTGGAGCTCACCGACAGTACCGACCTGCGGGAGCTGGTACGCGGGCACTGGGCGGTCGGGGAACGGGTCGACTACCTGATCTGCGACGAGGCACAGTTCTACCGGCCGGAACAGGTGGAGCAGATGGCCGACCTGGTGGACTGCTCCGATGTCGACGTGTACGCCTTCGGCCTGGCCACCGACTTCCGCTCCTGCCTGTTCCCGGCCGTGAAGCGGCTCTTCGAGCTGGCCGATGACGTGGTGCGGCTGCAGGTCGAGGTGCTCTGCTGGTGCGGCCGGGAAGGTCACCTCAACGCCCGCGTCGAAGGCGGCACCGTACAGCGGGAAGGCGCCCAGGTGGTGATCGGCGACACCGTCGAACACGACGTGCGCTATCAGGTGCTGTGCCGGCGGCACTACCGGGCGGGTGACCTCGGCCCGACCACACCGGCCGCCGGCCAGCTGGAGCTGAGCTGACCAGTCTGGCGCCGGTCCGGGACCGGCCAGACCGGCGCCGTGCGGGATCGGCGTGAGCAATCCCACGAGGGATTACGCATAGTGAGGTCACTCCGGATGAACTGTCCGAAAACGGGGCCGATAACCGCGCTATCCTGGTGGCAGTGCTCACCACTGTGTCATCCGAGCGTCCCGTGCGCGTCTCCTGTACAACTGACTCGGTGGCCTGGTAGGACTGCCCGTTGGGCTGACCGCCTGAGGGAATCATCAGACCGACCCCGGTCGTTGCACACGTTGACCATACGACATTGAGAGGGAAGAGCCGATCATGGGCGAGCGCATGCTGCGCGGCAGCCGGCTCGGAGCCATCAGCTACGAGTCCGACCGCAACACCGAGCTGGCTCCGCGACAGACTCGGGAGTACCTCTGTGCCAACGGGCACCGCCTCGAGGTGCCGTTCGCGGTGGACGCCGAAGTGCCGGCGACCTGGGAATGCCGCTTCGATGGCAGCACCGCGAAGTTGATCGACGGCGACGAGCCGGAGCAGAAGAAGACCAAGGCACCGCGTACCCACTGGGACATGCTGCTGGAACGGCGCAGTGTCGCCGAGCTGGAGGAGATCCTCGCCGAGCGGCTCGAGGGGCTGCGTACCCGGCGCGGCAAGTCCGCCTGACCCGAACGTAGCGTGGGGCCTCCGGATCACCGGGGGCCCCACGACTGTGTTCAGCTCCCGCGATGGCTCGGGCCGGGCCCGGTCTGGCTCGGGCCGGTCTGCGGGCCCTCGAGCACCTCGCCTTCGAGGACTTCGCCTTCGAGCACCTCGGTAGGGCCAGCATCGTCCGGGTCGGCTTCGGGCGCGGCGGCAGCTCGGGAGGCACCGCGGCGGGCACGTACCCGGCGCGGGCCGAACATCCGGTTGGCGGCCTCCGGTGAGAGTCGCTTGACGAAGCCACGGAACAGCGCGCCGCGTACCAGCGCCCGGGTCGGTGGCAGCACCAGCAGCAGGCCGATCAGGTCGGTGAGGTAACCCGGTAGCAGCAGCGCGAGACCGCCGGCGAGCCGGAGTACGCCGTGGCTGGACTCGGTGCCGGACAGCTCGCCCGAGTCGACGGTCTCGCGCAGGCGCCGCATCGAACGGCGGCCCTCCGCGCGTACCACGTAGAAACCCAGTACCGAGGTGGCGAGGGTGCCGAGCACCGCCCAGCCGAAACCGACCAGCTGCACCGCGCCGATCCAGGCCGCGACCTCGGCCACCGGGATCAGCAGCACCGCGGCGAGGATCAGCCGGCCACGCATTGGATTCGCCCTCCTGACGGGTCTGGGTCTCACCTGCCGCCGACGGTACGGCGGAGCGCGTCCCAGCGGGAACGTACTCCCCATACAGTTACACGCCAGAGCGCCTCGCGGACGATCGAGGCGCTCATCTTGCTGCGCCCGCGTTCGCGTTCGGTGAAGGTGATCGGGACTTCCCGGACCCGGGCGCCCTGCTGGTACGCCCGCCACGTCAGGTCGACCTGGAAGCAGTACCCCTGCGACGCGACCGCGTCCAGATCCAGCTTCTCCAGCACCGGCATCCGGTACGCGCGGTAGCCGCCGGTGGCGTCGCGTACCGGCATCCCGAGCGCGATCCGGGTGTAGAGGTTGGCGCCGCGGGAGAGCAGCAGCCGGTGCCGCGGCCAGTTGACCACGGTGCCGCCGGGCACCCAGCGGGACCCGATCACCACGTCGGCGCCGACCAGCGCGTCGAGCAGCTTCGGCAGCTGCTCGGGCGCGTGGGAGCCGTCGGCGTCCATCTCCACCACGGCGTCGTAGCCGCGTTCGGCGGCCCACCGGAAACCGGCGATGTACGCCGCGCCGAGTCCCTGCTTGTCGAGTCGGTGCAGCACCCGGATCTGGTGGTCGTCGGCGGCCAGCTCGTCGGCGATCCGGCCGGTGCCGTCGGGGCTGTTGTCGTCGGCGATCAGCAGGTCGACGTCCGATACGGCGGAGCGCAGCCGCTCGGTGATCTGCCGGACGTTGTCGGCCTCGTTGTAGGTCGGCACCACCACGAGCACCCGCCCCAGCCCGGGATACTCGCTCGCCCCGGGCTCGCCGGCCGGGCTCGACTCCTCGGTCACGGTTTCTCTCCTTCGACCGCCGCGCTGCGGATCCGTCCGGCGCGCCGTCGCAGCGTCACCGCGGCGCCCACCGCCACCAATGCTGCCAGGCTGAGCAGCAGCTCCGGGAGTACGCCCATCCGGGTGGCCAGGGTACGGCCCTCCCCCAACCGGACGGTACGAACCGCGACGTCGCGGGTGTTGAAACCGCTGGCGTCGGTGACCGTGCCGTCGGCGGCGACGAACCCGGAGACACCGACGGTGGAGGCCATCAGCGCCGGGCGGCCGTGTTCGATGGCGCGCAGCCGCACCATCGCCAGCTGCTGCAGCGCCTCGGACTCGTTGAAGGTCGCGTTGTTGGTCTGCACCACGATCAGCTGGGCGCCGCCGGTCACGGTCTCGCGTACCAGGTTGTCGTACGCCACCTCGAAGCAGATCACGTCGCCCAGCACCGCCGGACCGACCCGCAGCACTCCCGGCCGGTCGCCGGCGGCGAAGTTGCCCGCCAGGTCGGCCTTCTCGGTGATCATGCGTACCAGGGGGCGCATCGGCAGGTACTCGGCGAACGGTACGGGGTGCCGCTTGACGTACCGGTCGGTCGGGCCGTCGCCGGGCAGCCACACCAGCCCGGCGTTGCTGGCCTGCTCGCCCGGGCCGCGCAGCACGGCGCCGACCAGAATCGGCGCGTCGATCGCGGTCGCCGCCTCGGAGATCCGCTGGTACGCGTCCTCGTTGACCAGCGGGTCGATGTCGCTGGAGTTCTCCGGCCAGATCACCAGCTCGGGCTGTGCCGCCCGGCCGGCGGCGACCCGGTCGGCCAGCGCCATGGTGGCGTCGACGTGGTTGTCGAGCACCACGCGCCGCTGGGCGTTGAAGTCCAGCCCGATCCGGGGCACGTTGCCCTGCACGATCGCGATCGTCACGGGTACCCCGGCAGGCGGTGTGTACGGCACCGCCAGCCCGCTGAGAACGACGAGGACGGCCGTACCGGTGAGGGCGGCGCCTCTGGTCCACCAAGGATGCCGGCCGGTCGTGGCGACCGGCACAGCGCGATCCGGCTCGGCACGGGGCCGCCAGACGCCGGCCGCGTACCAGCCGACAGCGGCGAGCAGCCCGCCGGCGAGCGCGACACCGAACGTGACCAGCGGCGCGCCACCGACCGCGGCCCACCACGCCAGCGGCGAATCGGCCTGGCTGAACGCCAGCCGGCCCCAGGGGAACCCCCCGAACGGGGCGCGGGAGCGCAGCGCCTCCTGCGCCACCCACAGCACGCCGGTCAGCAGCGGCCACGACCAGCGCCGGGCGTCGGCGAGCCGGCTGGTCAGTGCCGCAGCCACCCCCAGCAACGCGAGGTAGGACGCCTGGAACAGCGACAGCAGCAGCCACGGCCAGAACCCGATCCGGGCATCGATCCCGGTCCAGTGCAGCAGCGGCACGAACAACGCCGTACCGGTGAGCAGCCCGAGCAGCGCCGCCTCGCCCGCACCACGCCGGTGCGTCGCGACCGCGAGCAGCGCGACACCCACCGGCGCCGCCCACCACCAGTCGTACGGCGGGAACGCGACCACCAGGGCAGGCCCGGCGGCCGCAGCCGCGGCATAACCGGCCCAACGCGGCAGCGGCTGCGGCGGCGCCGGCCCGACCCGTACGGGTGCTGCCGGCTCCACGACGTTGCTGGCGGCGGTCACACC
>JBOGDG010000152.1:0-7303 GCA_050701655.1 Micromonosporaceae bacterium | reverse complement strand
GCCGCCGACACTGCCGTCGAGGCCCGCGCCGCGAAGGTGTGACAGCGCCGCCGCGGAGCTGTGACGGCGCTGGCCGTGCGGGCGTGAAAAGTTCGCCGCCAAGTCGTGAATCTGTCCCTTGCTGCCTGGTTCTCGTGTGACGTATGAAGGATTCCTTCGTCCTCGCGAGACAGGTGGCTGTCGATGGCTCACAAGGGATCTCATGGCGGCATAACCCGGCGGACTCTGTTGGCGGGGTCCGCCGCCTCAGGTGTCCTGCTACTGACCGGCGCGGGCGGCGCGGCGGCGCCGGTGACCCGCTACCCGCTGTACGTACCGCCGTCGGTGGGGCTCGGCGGCACGTACACCCTCAACGCCCGGCCCGACCAGGTCAACCTTGGCAGCGGTACGGCAGACGGATGGTTCTTCAACGGCACCATGCAGGGTCCGCTGTTCCGCGGCCGTACCGGCGAGACCGCACAGATCACGCTGACCAACAGCCTGTCCGAAGAGACGATCGTGCACTGGCACGGCATGGTGGTGACCCACCAGAACGACGGGCACCCGCACGACGCGATCCCGCCGGGCGGCAGCTACCCGTACGCGTTCCCGATCCGGCAGCGGGCGGCGTTCAACTGGTACCACCCGCATCCGCACATGGCGACCGGCAAGCAGGTCGCGATGGGGCTCTCCGGCGGCTTCATCATCAACGACAACGAGGAGGCCGCGCTCGGGCTCCCCAGCGGGGCGTACGAGCTGCCGCTCGTGGTCAGGGACACCAACCTCGACTCCGCGGGCAACATCACGTACACGGCGAAGGGCGGCGGCTTCCTCGGCAGCGTCGGGCTGGTCAACGGCACCCGCGACCCGTACGTCGAGGTGGACACCGCGGTCCACCGGCTGCGGGTGCTCAACGGCGCCAACGCGCGGATCTTCGGGCTCGCGCTCGGCAACGGGGCGGAGTTCACGCTGATCGGCAACGACGGCGGGCTGCTGCGTACCTCCGCGCAGGTCGCCCAGGCCGACATCTCGCCGGCGGAACGGCTCGACCTGCTGATCGACTTCCGCGGGCTGCCGGTCGGCAGCACGGTGATGCTGCGCGACGCCCGCTCCGGCTGGGACCTGCTGGAGTTTCGCGTGACCCGTCAGGTTAGTGTGCCGATCACGATCCCGAGCACGCTCTCGTCGATCACGCCGCTGTCCAACCCGGTGCGTACCCGTACGTTCAGCTTCGACGGCATGGGGCGGATCAACGGCGTGCCGTACGACATGAGCCGGATCGACTTCCAGGTGCCGTTCGGTGAGGTGGAGCGGTGGACCTTCCTCACCAGCGGCAACGCGCCGCACCCGGTGCACGTACACGGGGCGTCGTTCCAGGTGGAGTCGCGTACCGGTGGCCGGGGCCGGCTCTTGCCGTGGGAGTCCGGCTGGAAGGACACGGTGCTGCTGGAGGACCGGGAAACCGTGGAGATCCTCGTACGGTTCGACGCGTACCGGGGTGTGTACCTGATGCACTGCCACAAGCTGGAACACGAGGACATGGGGATGATGTCCAACTTCGAAGTCATCTGACCGTCCGGTCCCGGAGGGCCCTTCAGGCGTGGCTTCTGGAGGGCCCTTCAGGCGTCTTGAAGGGCCCTCGCCGGCGCCGGACGGGCGGGCAAGTCGCGGAGGTGACGTACCGGGCTCCAGAAGATCAACAGGCACGCGACGGCGTGTACGCCGGCCATCAGCGCGACGGCACCGCGTACGCCGAGCGCCGTACCGAGTACGCCGGCGGCGACACCGGCCAGTGGCATCGTGCCGAAGTTGACCACCTGTACGGCGGTGAGCACCCGTCCCATCAGCCCGGCCGGCACGTACTGCTGGCGCCACGCGCCGCGGATCACGTTGCCGGCCACCACGCCGGTCCCGACCAGCAGGATGCCCAGCACCACCGGGGCGACGCCCAGACCGGGCCGGATCGTGGCGACCAGCAGCGCCGGCGGGCCGGCCAGCAGCTGCAGCCAGATGATCGCCCGCGCGGAGCCCAACGCGCGTGACACCCGGGTGGCGATGGTCGCCCCGATCAGGCCGCCGACGCTGCCGAGTGCCATCACCATCCCGACCGCGCCGGGGGAGAGCTCGCCCTCGCGTACCAGCAGCAGCACCAGCAGCGCGGTGTACCCGGTGAGCCCGAAGTTGGACAGGCCGCCGAGGACGGTGAAATACCGCAGGATCCGGTCGCCGGCCACGAACCGCAGACCTTCGCGGATCCGCGTACCCAGGGATGCGGTCTGCTCTGCCGGCGCCGCCGCCGGTGCGAGCCGGATCCGCCACAGCGACCAGGCGGAGACCAGGAAACTCGCCACGTCGACGAGCAGCCCTCCGACCACGGAAACCGCCTGCGCGATCAGACCACCCAGCCCCGGGCCGGCGATCTGCATCGCCGACTCGGTGCCGATCAGCCGGGCGTTCGCCGCCAGCAGCTGACCCTCGGGCACCACCGCCGGGACCAACTTGGTGTACGCCGTACGGAGGAACACCGTGCACACCCCGCCCGCCAGCGCGGCGACCACCAGGTGGCCCAGCGTGAGCACCCCGAGCGCCCACGCGACCGGGACACTGACCAGCGCGACGGCGGCGGCGAGGTCGCTCGCGATCATGACCGTACGCGGCGCCATCCGGTCCACCCAGGCGCCGGCCGGCAGCCCGACCACCAGCCAGGGCAACCACGCCGCCGCGGTGAGCACCCCCATCCAGGCCGCGCCCGCGTGGAACGTCGTGACGGCCAGCAGCGGGAGCAGGATCGTCGTCATCGAGTTGCCGAGGACGCTGACCCCCTCGCCGAACCAGAGCAGATTGAATCCCCGATTACGGCGCAGCGGAGTGGCCTCAGGCGCCGAGCTCGACCTGACAATGGGGCTGAGTGGTGTCCCGTCCCTCCGCGAGATCGACCGGAGCCCCTGCGCCGCTCTTGACGTAACAGCTAAACATGAACAACACTCACGTAAATCGCGACGAGGCGGTAGCCGGTGAAGGCCCCAGACCTCGTAGGAGGCGGCGATGATGTGGTGGACCCGGATCAGGCTGGCGGTCGCGGTGGCCCTTGCACTCGCCCTGCCGGCGGTGCCGGCGGCGTTCGCGGACGGCGACCAGGCGTACCTGGTGGGGCGGGGGATCGCCGACGCCACCGGTGAGATCGCCGAGGTCGGGATGATGGGGTACGGCCGCAGCGACCAGCAGGCCGAGGGGCTGCACACCCGGCTGCGCGCCCGGTCGTTCGTGATCGTGGACCGGGAGACCGAGCGGCGGGTGCTGCTGATCGTCGCCGACTCCCCGATGATCTTCGAGAGCGTGCACCAGGTCGTACTGCGCCGGCTCGCGGAGCGGTACGGCGATCTCTACACCGCGCAGAACGTGATGATCACCGCCACCCACACCCACGCCGGGCCGGGCGGCTACTCCCACCACCTGCTCTACAACATGACCACCCTGGGCTATCACTCGAAGACCTTCGACGCGATCGCCGACGGCATCGTGGAGTCGGCGGTACGGGCGCACACCGACCTGGCGCCGGGCTCGCTCTCGCTGACCCACGGCGAGCTGCGCAACGCGAGCGTGAACCGGTCGAAGCCGGCCTGGCAGCGCAACCCGGAGGCCGACAGGGCGTACTTCCCGGACGCGATCGACCCGCAGAGCACGGTGCTCTGGGTGGAACGCGACGGCCGTCCGGTGGGCGCGGTCAACTGGTTCGCCACCCACAACACCAGCATGAGCGGCGACAACCGGCTGATCAGTGCCGACAACAAGGGGTACGCGGCGTACCACTGGGAACGTGAGGTGGCGGGCGTCGACTACCTGGCCGACACCGATCCCGACTTCGTCGCCGCGTTCGCGCAGACCAACGCGGGTGACATGTCGCCCAACCTCGACCTGAAGCCGCCCACCACACCCGCCGACTTCGAGCGCACCCGTACCGCTGGAAAACGCCAGTACGACGCCGCAGCCGGGCAGGCCGGCGACCGCGCCGCCAAGGTGACCGGCGGGGTGGACTCCCGCCTGGTGTACGTGGATCTCGCCGACACCACGGTCGGCCCCGAGTTCACCGGCGACGGCAGGACCCACCGGACCTGCAAGCCCGCCGTCGGCGCCAGCATGGCCGCCGGCAGCGTCGAGGACGGCCCCGCGTTCCCCACCTTCGACGAGGGCGAGAACCCGGTCTGGGACGCGATCTCGAACACCGTCTACTACACCGCGTCGCCGGAGCTGAAGGAGTGCCAGGCACCGAAGGACATCTTCGTGCCGATCGGGGAGCTGAACACGATCTACCCGTGGGTGCAGGAACAAGTGCCGGTTCAGCTGGTACGGATCGGCCAGCTCCACCTGGTCGGGATCCCGGGCGAGGTCACCATCACCGCCGGGCTGCGGCTGCGGCGTACCGTCGCGTCGATCGTGGGGGCGCCGGTGCGGGACGTGCTGGTCGCCGGGTACGCCAACGCGTACGCCCACTACGTCACCACCCCCGAGGAGTACGACGCGCAGCACTACGAGGGCGGGTCGACGCTGTTCGGGCGGTGGGAGCTGCCGGCGCTGCAGCAGACCGCCGCGACGCTGGCGAGCGCGATGCGCGACGGCAGGTCGCTGCCGCTCGGGCCGGTGCCGCCGGACCTGTCCGGCCGCCAGCTCGCGCTGCAGCCGGGCGTGGTGTTCGACGCGCCGCAGCTCGGGCACTCCTTCGGCGACGTACTGACCCCGCCGCGGGGGTCCTATGCCCGCGGCGAGCAGGCGTCGGTGACCTTCGCCGGCGCCCACCCCGGCAACGGACTGCACCGCGGCGGTACGTACACCGAGGTGCAGCGCTGGGACGGCACGGCCTGGCGCCGGGCGTACGACGACGGCGACTGGTCGACCAAGCTGCGCTGGGCGCGCGACGGGCTGGCCGCCTCCAAGGTGACCGTCAGCTGGGACATCCCGGCCGGCGCCGCGCCCGGGAAATACCGGATTCGCTACCACGGAGACGCGAAGAGTCTGTTCGGCCGGATAACGTCATTCACCGGCACCAGCGGGGCGTTCACGGTCATCTGACCGCGCGCCACGTCCGGCTGCCGGGCGACGATCGCGGACTTTGGGGGGCACCGAATGGCGCAGGCGGCAGTACCGAGCCCCGGCCGGGCGCTGCAGTGGTTGCTGGAGGGCAACAAGCGGTTCATCGCCGGGGAGCGGCTGCACCCGAACCAGGACGCCGACCGGCGTACCGCGTTGGCGCCGGCGCAGAAGCCGTTCGCGGTGCTGTTCGGCTGCTCCGACTCCCGGTTGGCCGCCGAGATCATCTTCGACCGCGGGCTGGGAGACCTGTTCGTGGTACGCACCGCCGGGCACGTGGTCGGCCCCGAGGTGCTGGGCAGCATCGAGTACGCGGTCTCCGTACTGGAGACGCCGCTGATCGCGGTGTTGGGGCACGACTCGTGCGGGGCGGTGCAGGCCACCCTGGACGCGGTGCAGCACGGCACCACCCCATCTGGGTTCATGCGCGACGTGGTGGAGCGGGTGATGCTCAGCGTGCTCGCCGTACGGGACGAGGCGCTCACCGATTCGGAGGTCGCCGTCACCGAGCACGTCCGTTACACGGTGGAGCTGCTGGTGCAGCGCTCGGCGGTGATCGCCCGCCGGCTCGCCGCCGGCCGCTGCGGCGTGGTCGGCCTGTCGTACCGGCTGGCCGAGGGCAGCGTACGCCGGGTCGCCAGCCGCGGCGTCTGAGCTGGTCCGGGGCTGCTCGGTTCTGTGGCCAATTCGCTGTCACCGCGCCAGGGCAGACAGCAGCTTGACCACAATCCTGGCCGCAGGCGACCCTACCGCGACTGGCGAGCGCGGTGGCCGGGAGCGCGGTGGGGGGCGCAAGCGCGCTGGAGCGAGGGCACCACATTTCGCTCATGCGCCCAGCCGCATCGCGATGCGATTTAGCGCATCAGCGAATCGCGGGACATCGCCTCAGCCGCACTGCCGTCTCCGGCCCGGCCGTCTCCGGCGGCTGGGTCAGCAGGTGGCGTCCGGGTGGACGGGGTGGGCGGCGAGCAGGTCGCGGGCGCGCTCCCGGGACAGGTTGTACGCGTACCACGGCTCGTCGCGTTTCAGGTCGGCGACGATCGGGCGCAGTGCGCAGGAGCGTTGCGGTTCCGGCAGCCGGTCCAGCGCCGGCACCGCGTCCGCGGACAGGTAGCCCAGGTAGTACGTGTCGAGCTTGCCGGTGTCCTGGTAGCGGGCCAGATTGCGGTCGGCGATGAATCCGTCCGGGTTCAGCGCGGTGAGCCCGAGCAGCATCGCGACGCCGGTTGCCACCACGGCGCGGGGCAGCCAGCCGCCGCGCAGCCGCGCCCCGGCGGCCAGGATCAGCACGAACATCCCGCCCAGCCACAGCTCGAAGGCGTCCACCAGCAGCCGCAGCCGGGTGAACCCGTACGCCTGCTGGTAGAGGTGCAGCCGGTACAGCGCCGATGCCACGATCACCAGCGTGAGTACGCACAGCGCGCCGCCGACCAGCCGCAGCAGCGCCCGATCGAGCGGGGTACGCCGGGGCGCCCACCTGCCGACCGCGGCGAGCACGCCGAGGGTGAGCAGGGTGACCAGCACCAACTGGGCGAAGCCCTGCCGCGCGTACTCGGCGTAGGTCAGCCCCGCCGTACGCAGCACGTGCGGATGACCGCCGAACAGCACCGTGAGCTGTACGGCCACGAAGCTGGCGAACAGTACGACGAGCGCGGTCAGCGGCACCAGCCACTCCCAGCGGCGTACCGGTCGGGGATGCCGGGTGCCGAGCCGGTCCAGCCGGGGCGGGACCCGGGCCAGGAACGCGGCGCCCAGCGCGAAGCCGGCGACGGCGACACCGAAGAACGCGCGGGGCACCAGCTCTTCGGGTACGGGATTCGCGAACAGGTTGTCGACCAGCTGCCCGAACGCGGCGTCCGCGCTGGCGAACAGCGACCCGAACACCAGCACCAACAGCATTGTCCCCGTGATCACCGCCGCGATCCGCAGCGCATCGGTGCCGTTGGTGGGCTTGCCCTGCTTGACGCCGGCTCCGCGGGAGTGGCGGGACGGGAGGCGTATGCCGCGCAGCAGCCAGGGGAGGCCCCGGAGCAGGGCGATCGGCGCCAGGAAGCCGCCGACCAGGACGCTCGTCCAGCGCCGTCCGGCCGCCAGTCCGTACGAGGAGAGGCCAAGGGCGGTGAGTACGCAGAGCACGTACAGCCAGCCGGCGGCGCGTACGGTGCCGGCGGTGAGCAGGACGAGGGTGGCGAGGCCGGCCGCCACCGGCAGCGGTCGGAGCAGGCGCCAGCGGGTGGCC
>JBOGDG010000151.1:0-7470 GCA_050701655.1 Micromonosporaceae bacterium | reverse complement strand
ACCAGATCAGGCCACACGAGGCCATCGCCTTCAACCGGCCCAAGGAGGTGCACCAGGGCCTGGCCGACCCGGCCATCCCGACATTTCAAACCAAGGAAATCCTGCCAACTCCTTGACGCGGGACACTACAACAACTCCAACTACACCACGCCGCACAACTGGAACGACATCTACAACATGTACCGCTACTCGCACCACTGACGCGGAAGGAGTGAGATGACCATGAGATTCAAGCGAAGCATCATCGCGACGGCGCTCGTACTTCCGCTGGTGGCGGGCGCGATCGCGCTGACGAGCGGCTCCGGCAGCACCACCGCACCACAACCGGAGCAGCAGCGGTACGCCCCGGTCTGGCACCACCACCCGACCTCGGTCAACGAGGCGGTCGACCTGGCCGCGGTCGTGGTCACCGCCACGGTGATCAACGTCCGGCGGGCCCCCGACATCGTGGTGCCGGCCGAGGCTGAGCCCGGCGGCGTGGACCGGATCGCGACCGAGGCGGTCACGGTACGTACCACCGAGGTATTCAAGGGAACGGCACCCCGCGTGCTCACGGTGTTCCGCACCGGCGGCACCGGCATCACCGTCGAAGGCGAGCCCGGATACCGGGTGGGCCAGCAGTACGTGCTGATGCTGTCCGGACAGCGGGCTGACGGCCGGTGGGTGCTGGTGTCGCCGGAGGGCCGCTACCAGCTCCGCGCCGGCAAGGTGTACGCCGTCAGCACGGTGCCCGGGGTGGCGACGGTCAACGGCCGTAGCTACGAACAGTTCCGCAGTACCGTCACCGCAGCGGTGAGCTGACCAGCACCGACAGTGTGGTCGGGGCGTCGTCAGGCGCCCCGACCGCGCATGCCCGGTGCCGTGTCCGGCGCCGGGTCAGGCGGTGGTACGGGCCTGGACCTGGGCCTCCGCGTCGGCGAGCAGCTCGACCACTCGTCGGCCCAGCTCGACTCCGGCCGGGTGCGGCTGGCCGGACTCCGCGGCGGCGACCAGCTCGGTCGCGGCGACGGCGAGCGAGTCCGCCGTCGGGGTGATCCGCGCCGGCCCGTACGCGGTGCCACCCTCACCCCAGACCGCGGTCTCGAAGCTGCTGGCCTGCTCCGGGGCGAACAGCGACAGCGACGCGGTGCTGGTGGCGCCGGACTCGTGCCCGACCACCAGATGCACCAGGTCACCGACCCCGCCGACCGCGGTCACGTTGGTGATCGGGCCGAGCACCGCGGTCAGCGTGGACAGCGCGTGCGGCCCGATGTCCCACAGCGCGCCGTACCTGCGGCGCCACGCCGACTCCGCGTACGGGTTGCCCGGCGCGTCCAGGGAGGCGAGCATCCGGGTCCAGCCGCCGCGCCAGCCCGTGCCCTGCCCGACGGTGGCGAACCATTCGCGGGACTCGGGCGCGAACCGGTCGGTGAAGAACACCACGGACGCGACTCCCGCCGCCGCGACCGCGCCGGCCAGCTCCTGCGCCGCCGGGACGGTGAGCGCGAGCGGCTTCTCCAGCAGCAGGTGCCGGCCGGCGGCCGCCGCGCGTACCGCCATCGGGGCCTGGATGTCCGGCGGCACCGCGAACGCCACCGCCTCCACGTCTGCCAGCAGCGCGGCGTAGTCGTCGTACGCCTCGACACCCAGCGTGTCGGCCAGCCCGCGCGCCCGCTGCGGGTTGCGGCCCCACACCCCGACCAGTTCCACCCCTTCAGCGGTACGCAGCCCGGGGCCGTGCGCCATCACCGCCCAGGGACCGGTGCCCACCAGTCCGAATCGCATCCTGACCTCCCACGCCGGTCGACCCGTACCCTAGCTCCCCCCGCGCAGCCGGCCGGCTTTCTGGTGACCGCTAGCAACAAATCCGGCCCTCGCATCGATGTCGGTATGGGAGGAACCTCCAGACCGGAGCCGTACCCAGGCTCGACCACCGACGAAGGCAGTGATATGCGACGAACCCTCACCGTCGGCGCCCTGGGCGCCGCGGCGGCCCTGCTCGCCGCCACCCCGCTGCTCGCCCACGACAGCGAGGTCAGCACCGGCGACACCCCGACCGCCACCCGCGGCGTGACCGTGGCCGACACCGGTACCGGCAGCAACATGTCGCCGGTCGCCAACCTGCAGTACGACACCAGCGGGTCGGCCCAGAACGGCTCCGACGTGGAGTTCCTGCGGGTCGGGCAGCGCGAGTACGCGCTCGCCGGCACGCTGCGCAAGGGGATGCAGATCGTCGACATCACCGACCCGACCGCGCCCCGGATCGCCGCCGTGTACGACTGCCAGGTCAGCCAGGGCGACATCCAGGTGTGGCGTAACGGCAGCCGGATCCTCGCCAGCTACACCGCGGACGGCACCTTCGGCACCGCCGGCGCCAACTCCCGCTGCGGCCGCGACCTCGGCCTGGACTCCAGCGCGGCGGGCACCGTGCTGGTGGACCTGACCGACCCGACCAAGCCGCAGACGGTCAGCTACGTGCCGGTCCCCCGCGGCTCCCACAACATGACGATCCACCCCAGCGGGCGCTACCTCTACAACTCCAACTCCGACCTGATCACCAGCACCGCCCCGACGATCACCATCTACGACGTGTCGGTGCCGGAGTCGCCGCGCAAGGTGCAGGACTTCCCGATCCCGTTCGTGCCGGCGTCGCTGGGCTCGGAGTCGCACGACATCACGTTCAACGCCGACGGCAGCCGGGCGTACTCGGCGGCGCTGTCTCAGACCCTGATCCTCGACACCACCGATCCGGAGCAGCCGAAGCAGATCGCGCAGATCGTCGACCCGGCGATCAACGTCCACCACCAGTCCGACCCGGTCACCATGACCCGCCCCGACGGTACGGAGCGGGATGTGCTGATCATCACCGACGAGCGCGCGGGCGCGGCCGGCAGCGCCGAGTGCCCCGGCGGCGGCCTGCACGTGTACGACATCACCGGCGACCTGGAGCGCAGCCCCGCCAAGCTCGGCACCTGGTTCATCCCCGTGGTGCAGCCGCAGACCGGCGCCACCTGCACCTCGCACGTACTGCGGATCTACCCGGAGCAGAAGCTGCTCACCATCGCCTGGTACGCCCAGGGCGTACGGGTGCTGGACATCTCCGGGCTCGCCACCGTCACCGGCACGCCGGCCACCATCGGGATCGGCGACGGCGTCGGGATGAAGGAGGTCGGCAACTACGTGTTCAGCGACTCCGACACGTGGTCGTTCAAGACCAACCGGATCGCCGCCGACGGCTCCTTCTACGGGTACGGCAACGACCTGACCCGCGGCTTCGACGTCTACCACTTCACCGGCGCCGGGCTCTCCGTACCGCCGCTGGAGCCGATGGACCTGCGGTCCGGGCGTACCCCCCAACCCCGCAAACACTGACCGGAGCGCGGCGGCCCGGGCTGCTCACTGAGGAGGGCGGTGGCCCGGGCCGCCGCCCTCCTAGGCGCACCCGAGACCCACGCCGCCAACGAGCAGGCGACCCCTCATGGTGTTATGACGCCGCGCCGGTGGCGTGAGTTCCCGTCCGACCGGTTTCCGGGTCAGCGGCGGCGGCCCCGGGGGACCAGCGGCTCGAAGATGAAGACGTCCAGGCCGCGGGTCATGTCACCGACGTACACCACGCCGTGCTTGTGCACCTGCGCGCCCCAGGAGGTGGCGCCGGGCTCGATGCCGTACCCAGCCTGCTTCGGCTTCGCCGGGTCACGGTAGTCGACCACCTGCAGCCCCGCGTTGTACGAGCCGAGCAGCAGGTACCGCGACTTCGACGACATCACGTGCACCGAACAGACCGGCGCGACCGTGCCGGCGGGGATGAACCACTCGGACTCCTCTGCCGCCGAGGTGAGCGTGTCCGACAGGCGTACCGCGGTGACGCCGCCGCCGGCGGTGTCGACCGGCCCGTTGTCGCCCGTACCGCACGGATGGTGCAGGTCCTCGTCGGTGACCAGCATCAGCCGCGGATCGCCGTCCAGGAACTGCGCCTCATGGGTGTAGCGGATCGGGTGGTGGCCGGCGCCGCGTTCGTGCAGCCACCGGTTGAGCACCACCGGGTTACCCGGGTCGGTGATGTCGATGACGAACACGCTGCCGGTGTTGCCGTGCTCGGCGCCGTAATTGGGGCCGTCGTCGGAGTAGTTGCCGCCCTCGGCGAGCAGCAGGATGTCACGTGGCGTCACGGTCCCGTCGGGCTGACGTACCGGATAGTCGGGGTACGCGCTGATGTCATGAGTGTGGGTGAAGCCCGGCCCCGGGTCGCGGCCGCCCCGGAAAGGCGACGCCTTCCACAGCTCGACCGGGTTGGCCCTGGTGAGCTGCGCGGGTGCCGCCGGCTCGCTGCCGAGCAGCGGATTCAGGTCGTACGCCCGCAGGCCGTTCTCCCCTGAGCCACCAGAGGGCAGCCAGAGTCGGCGCGGATCCACGATGTCGCCGTTGTGCGCCTCGCCGTGGTCCTGTCCGACGAACTTCCACAGCAGCTTCGGGTTCGCGGGGTCGGTGACGTCCAGGAACTCCGAGATGTCGGTGCCCTCGGCCGGGGGCCGCGAGGAGACCCGCCGGGTGCCGTTGAGCACCGCGATGTGCCGGCCGTCGAACACCGCGGCGTCGGGTACCGCGTCCGCCCGGCCGCCGGGCAGGTACGACCCGATCTCCCGCGGCGCCACCGGGTCGGAGATGTCGAAGATCCGGAAGCCCAGGCCGTACGCGCCCATGTAGAGCCGGTTCCCCTGCACCGTGACGTGCCCGCCGGTGGTGCTCCCGTCGTGGAAGACGTGCCTGACCTGATCACCGAGCAGTGCGCTCGTCGACTCGGCGGAGACCGCGCCACCTCCGGTCACGCTGAGAACGAGAGCCGCCACGCATCCCAGAGCGAATATCGACCGTCGCTTCATCGCACGTCCTCCCCTTGCTCGCCGCCCCCTATCCAGTCATCGCGTGGCCTCATCGAGCGCGTTACCGCCCGCTGGGCGGCCATCATGCGGGGCATCGGGCGCTGTGGCACACCGATTCCTCGCAATCGCGCGCCTCAGCGTCCAACGCCGCGGATCACGAAGCGACGCGGCCGCGGCTACGCTGGCGGTCATGCAACCGACTCCACCGGGTTGGTACTGGGATCCGGGGAATCGTCCAGGATTGTTCCGCTGGTGGGACGGCGGTGCGTGGACCGAGCACACCACTGCGAACCGGCGTACCGAGCCGCCGCCCGCGCCGCCCCTGTCCGGACCGGACCCCGACGGGCGGTACCGCGCCGCTGGCCTGTCGTACCCAGCAATGGAACCGCCGTGGAAACGGTGCCCGGGATACCCGGACATCGACCAGGTCGTGGGGCAGGAGCTCGTAGTGGGCAAGACGCCGCGGGGCCCGTACATCGCGGGGATCTTCATCGGCGGGTTACCGGCGCGCTTCGGCTACGCCGGTCCCGACGACCTGGACCGGGTGGGCCGGGCCTTCGCTGGCGAGATGCTGGAGACGTACTACCCGCATGAGTCCCCGCGCGGGAGCCTGGAGCCCGTCGTCCGCACGCTCGACGGGCACCAGAGCTGGCACGCCGCCCTAGCACTGGAGGTCGACGACTCCAACCTCGGCTTCGGGCGTGAGGAGGCAGCGTTCGCAGTGGTCGACTTCGGCGAACGGGCCGCGGCCTTCTACGCCAGCCTCCCCGACGTCGAGAAAGTCCCGACCGCCGCGACAGCGACCCGGGACCTTCACGTCGACTGACGCACCGGTGAGCGGGTCGCGCACCGCGTCGGCGACCCGCCAGACGATGCGGCGGCTACGATCCGGCCGTGAGCTGGATAAAGCAGGTGCCGTACGGCGAATCGAGCGGGCGGCTGCGCGCCGTATACGACCGGGTTCGCGGGCAGGACGGCGAGGTCGACAATGTGCTGGCCGTACACAGCCTGCGGCCGCACACCCTGCAGGGGCACCTCGCGCTGTACAAGAGCGTGCTGCACCACACCGGCAACCAGCTGCCGGTCTGGCTCCTGGAGACCATCGGGGTGTACGTCAGCCGGCTCAACGGCTGTCAGTACTGCGTGGACCACCACACAGCCGGCCTTGCCCGGTTGCTCGACCCGGAGCGGACGGCAGCGATCGTCGCGGCGCTGGACTCACCCCCAGCGGCGGACGTGTTCGGGGCGCGTGAGCGGGCGATCCTCGGCTACGTCGAGCGCCTGACCCGGGAGCCTCACGCGGTAACCCGCGAGGACCTCGAGGCGCTCCGTGCTGTCGGGCTCGACGACGGCGAGATCCTCGAGGTCAACCAGGTCGCCAGCTATTTCGCGTACGTCAACCGCGTCGTCCTCGGACTCGGCGTCACCACCGAAGGCGACGTGCTCGGGCTCTCCCCAACGTCCGGCGACGACCTCGACGAGTGGCAACACCAGTGATCAGGCGGCATCCGGACGGTGCCGCGAGTTGTGCGCCTCACCACCGAGGAATTCGGTCGCGCCGGTGTGCCGATCTGTTGAAGATGAGCCGGTGAGGATGCATGCCGACCAGATCGACATCACCGCGGAGGCGGTCGCCGACCTGGTAGCCGATCAGTTCCCACAGTGGCGTGATCACCCCGTGCGCGCCGTCGCCTCGCACGGCACGGTCAACGCGCTGTTCCGCCTCGGCGAAGAGATCGTCCTCCGATTTCCGCTGCGACCAAGCCTTGACGCTGAGTCCCGGCAGGCGCTTGTCCGCGAGCAGACCGACGCACGCCGGATCGCCCCGTGTGTGCCGTTGCAGGTGCCAGAGCCTGTCGCGCTCGGAGAGCCCGGCGACGGGTACCCCGGCCCGTGGACTGCGTACCGCTGGATACCCGGCAAGGTCGCTAGCGACGAAACCGCAGACCTCGACGCGGTCGCGCGCGACCTCGCCCGATTCGTCAGCGCCTTCCACAAGATCGACGCCGACGGACACAGCTGGGACGGGCGCTCCCGTGGCGGGCCCCTACACACCAGGGACGACTACGTACGCCACGCACTCGCCGAGAGCACACACCTGACAGACACTCTCGGGCTCACGCGAGTGTGGGCGCGCTGCCTGAAGGCGCCACCCCACAACGCACCCGACGTGTGGATCCACGCCGATCTCATGCCGGGCAACCTCCTGGTCCGCGCCCGGCGACTCGCCGCAGTCATCGACCTCGGCGCCGTATGCGTCGGCGACCCTGCCGTGGATCTCATGCCCGCATGGAACCTGCTGACACCACGGGCCCGTGAGATCTACCGGCGAGCCCTCGACGTCGACGACGCAACCTGGGAGCGCGGCCGTGGCTGGGCCGTCGTTCAGGCAATTGGCGCCCTTGCCTACTACGTCGACACCAACGCAGTCATGGCCGACACCGCCCGTCGCACACTCGACGCCGTCCTCGAGTAATCGAGGCCATGCCACGGCAGCCCGACTTACGCCACGCGGTTTGCGCGCCACTCCTCGGGATGCCGGGCCCACCATGCTCGACGGCGCGCCGGCTGGGACGTGGCCCGGCGTGGCCCGCTACGACCCGGCGTGCCT
>JBOGDG010000150.1:4647-7491 GCA_050701655.1 Micromonosporaceae bacterium | reverse complement strand
GATCCGGCAGGCTTCGGCCAGCGCCACCGCGCCGACCACGTTCGGGGTGCCCGCCTCGTGCCGGCCGGCGCCGTCGGACCACTCCACCGAGCTGGTGGCGTCGCCGACGTACCGGCTGGCGCCGCCCCCGGCCAGGTACGGCGGGGCCGCGTCCAGCCAGTCGGTACGGCCGGCGAGCACGCCCGCGCCGAACGGTGCGTACAACTTGTGGCCGGAGACCGCGACGTAGTCGACGCCCAGGCCGGCGCCGTCGACGGCGCGGTGCGGCGCCAGCTGGGCGGCGTCGAGGAACACCCGAGCGTCGTGCCGGCGCGCCACCAGGGCGATCTCGGCGATCGGCCACAGCTCACCGGTGACGTTGGACGCGCCGGTCACCGCCACCAGGATCGGTGCCCGGTCGCCGCCGCGGCGCAGCTCCCGCAGCGCGGCGTCGACGGAGCGTACGGCCTCGGCGGGGCTGGCCGGGATCGGCAGCCGTACCGCGTCCGGCCAGGGCAGCAGGGTCGCGTGGTGCTCGCTGCCGAACACCACCACCCGGGCGCCGGCGGGCAGCGCGTGGGCGAGCAGGTTCGTGGCGTCGGTGGTGTTGCGGGTGAACACGACGGTGTCGTCGTCGCGGCAGCCGAGGAACTCCTTGACGGTCTCGCGAGCCTGCTCGTACCGCCGGGTGGTGCGCTGGGAGAGGATGCCGGCGCCGCGGTGCGCGCTGGCGTACTCGGAGAGGGCTTCGGTCACCGCCGCTGCCACGCCCGCCAGGCACGGCGCGCTCGCGGCGTAGTCGAAGTTGGCGTACGGCGCGTGGCCGCCGCCATCCAGCGGCACCAGCTGGTCCTGCCCGACGACCACCGGTGCGGGCGCGTCGGGCACGGCCCTGGCCAGCGACAACGTACGGCGCTGCGGCGGCAGACTGGCGGAGCTGCTACACGGGGTGAGGACTGAGGACGTCATACCGGAACTCCCGGGGGTCAGGACCCCACAGGGTGTACGGGGTCCGCGCTTGCCCGGCACCGTTGTGCCGGACCCGGTCTTCACCCGGGGCACCCCACCGCGGAGCGAGGGTTGCCGGCCAGCAAGCCGGGGCTTGACGCTGGCACTCATGACCTGTCGTAGAGGGTAGAACACTAGGCTGGGGCGCATGTCGTCGCTCCCACCGGATGGGACTCCGCCGTCCCCGCCCGAGC
The DNA here is from genome assembly GCA_050701655.1 of Micromonosporaceae bacterium. Classification (GTDB taxonomy): domain Bacteria; phylum Actinomycetota; class Actinomycetes; order Mycobacteriales; family Micromonosporaceae; genus WHSM01. The sequence continues at coordinate 6,310 of JBOGDG010000150.1, read as the reverse complement.
CACCCACCACTTCGACGGTGGGGGTACGCGAATTCATCACCGCCTCGCTGCCCGCCAAGCAGGGCGTGGACATCAAGCGGATCCTGCTGATCGGCTCGGTCGGCCTGGTGCCACTGGTCGGTGCGCTGATCATCGTGTGGCAGGTGGGCAGCAACCTGGGCCCGGGGCTGTTCTTCGTAGCGTCGGCGATCTCGCTGTTGCCGGTGCCGTTCCTGGTGTTCTTCTTCCTGTGGCTGGACCGGTTCGACCCGCCGTCGTCGTGGTGGTATCCGGCGCTGGCGTTCGCCTGGGGCGCGTTCGTATCGACCGCGCTGTCCCTGATGGTGAACTCGGGCGCGGCGCGGCTGTTCGAGGAGTGGGACCTGCCCGCCACCCGGGTGGCGGTGTTCGTGGCGCCGGTGGTCGAGGAGGTCACCAAGGCGTTGGCGCCGCTGCTGCTGTTCTGGCTGCGGCGGCGCGAGGTGATCGGGATCGTCGACGCGGTGATGTACGCCGGGCTGTCGGCCGCCGGCTTCGCGATGACCGAGAACGTGCTGTACCTCGGCGGCGTCTACATCTCCGGGCAGCAGCTGCAGGGCGAGCTGGGCGCGGTGGTCGGTGTGATCAGCCTGGTGGTGGTACGGCTCGGATTCACCGGCTTCATCCACCCGCTGTTCACGGTGATGACCGGCATCGGGATCGGGTTGGCGGCGGCGCGGATCGGTAAGCCCGCGGTGCGTTGGCTGTACCCGCTGGCCGGGCTCGCCGTGGCGATGCTGATGCACGGTGGCTGGAACTTCATGGCCACCCAGGCGCAGCGCGATCCGCGTTACCTCGGGTACGTCTACTTCATCGGCGCGCTGCCGGTGCTGTTCGGGTTCCTGGTGCTGGCGCTGTGGGCGCGCGGCGCACCCGGCCGTACGCTGCGGCGGATCCTTCCCGAGTACGTACGGGCCGGCTGGCTCAGCCCGCCGGAGCTGGGCGCGCTGGTGACGTTGCGGCGCCGGCTGTGGGCGCGGCGCTGGGCGCAGCACGTGGCCGGGGACGACGGGGTGGCGGCGATGCGGGGCTACCAGACGGCGTGCACCCGGCTGGCGTTGCTGCGCGAGCTGCAGCTGCGCGGCGCACCCGCCTGGGATCTCGCCTCCCAGGAGCCGAAGCTGCTGGAACAGCTCACCAACCACCGCAAGACCTTCACCGGACGTGACGGCAGCGTGCCGGCGGCCTGGTGGGACGGGCGGCGGTATCTGATCCGGCTTCCCGACGGCGCGCAGCGGCAGGCCGATCCGCCAAGCTCGTTGGTGATGCCGGTGCCGGCGATGGCCCAGCCGATGTGGGGCGGGCCGCCGCGCTACCCGGCCCCGCCGTACCCCGGCTACCCGCCTCGGCCTGGGAGCTATCCGCCGGGCCCGACCGGCTATCCGCCGGGCCCGACCGGCTATCCGCCCGGTCCGGGGGGCTACAGGTAGAGGCCGGTGGCGTCCGGCTCGACCCGGGCCGCCGCCACCGCGTGTACGTCGCGCTCCCGCAGCAGTACGTAGTCGCGCCCGTGCAGCTCCACCTCGGAACGGTCGTCGGGGTCGAACAGCACCCGGTCGCCGTTCTTGACCGTGCGTACCAGCGGACCTACCGCTACGGCGATCGCCCACGAGAGTCGTTTGCCGACCGCGGCGGTCGCCGGGAT
>JBOGDG010000150.1:0-4637 GCA_050701655.1 Micromonosporaceae bacterium | reverse complement strand
GCCGGGATCACGATGCCGGCGGCGGAGCGCCGCTCACCCTCGTTCTCGAGGCTCACCAGCAACCGGTCGTGCAGCAGCCGGATCGGCAGCCCCTGGTCGGAATCCGACGGCTTGGTCAGCTCACCCGGCACGGGCGCGGAGGTGGTGGAGTTCTTGCGGCTCACGCCGACACGCTACTCGACCCCGGTCGGCGTGACGAGAACGGCTACGGTGATCTCGTGAGTCGGTGGGGACGGGCGAAGGAACGGATCCAGGGTGCCTGGCGCGCGTTGCGCGCGCTGGAGGAGCGCGGTGCCGAGGAGTGGACAGAGCCGCCGGCGCAGGTGCAGGTGACGGACGAGCCGCCGAATCCGGAGCCCGCGGCGGTCGCCGTGGCGCCGGAAGAGCTGGTGTCGTTGTCCCGCCACGACGACGTGGTGGTCTCCCGAGGTGTCCGGGTCGCGGCCGCCTGGTCGTGGCGGCTGCTGGTGATCGGGGTCGCGGTCGGCGCCTTGTTGTGGCTGCTGGCGTACGTGTACGTGATCGTGGTGCCGTTGGTCGTCGCGCTGCTGCTCTCCGCGCTGCTGGAGCCGGCCGCCGCGTGGCTGCGCCAGATCGGGTTGCCGCGTTCGCTGGCGGCGGCGATCGTGCTGATCGGCGGGCTGGCCGCCGTGGTCGGGATCCTCACCGCGGTGGTCAACGCGTTCATCGACGGCTTCCCCGAGCTGTACGGCAACGTGCAGGAAGGTATCCGTCAGATCGAGGGGTGGCTGCGTACCGGCCCGCTGCACCTGTCCGAGCGGCAGCTGGATCAGGCGTTCGCCAGCGCCCGCGACTGGCTGGACGAGAATCGCGAGGCGTTCACCGCCGGCGCGGTCAGCACCGCCACCGAGACCGCGACCACGGTGGGTCACGTACTCGTCGGGATCTTCCTGGTGCTGTTCACGACGTTCTTCTTCATGCGGGACGGGCGCAACATCTGGCGGTTCCTCAGCTCGATGTTCCCGCACCACGCACAGGCCAACGTGTACGGCGCCGGCAACGCGGCGTGGACCTCGCTGACCTCGTACGTACGGGCCACGGTGCTGGTGGCCTTCATCGACGCGGTCGGGATCGGGCTCGCGGCGTTGCTGCTGGATCTGCCGTTGGCGTTCCCGATCGGCGCGCTGGTGTTCCTGGCGTCGTTCGTACCGATCGTCGGTGCCACCATCTCGGGTGCGGTGGCGGCGCTGGTGGCGCTGGTGGCACAGGGCCCGTTCGAGGCGTTGCTGATGTTGATCGCCGTGATCGTGGTGCAGCAGGTGGAGGGACACGTGCTGCAGCCGCTGCTGCTGGGCCGCGCGGTGGCGCTGCACCCGGTGGCGGTGATCATCGCGATCGGCGCCGGCGTGGTGATCGCCGGCATCATCGGCGCGCTGATCGCGGTGCCGCTGGTCGCCGTACTCAACACGGCGTTCCGCTACCTGCACGGTCGCCGTCCCCTGGCCGAGGTACGCCCCGGCTAGCGCGGCGGCGTACCTGCGGCGGCGATGTAGAGGGCGTACCCGGCGACGGCGACGGCGACCAGGACGAACAGCACGGCGGGGCGGGTCACGGCCCAGGCGACGGCGCGGAACGTCGGCACCGAAGCCTTGGTGACCCGGTAGTCGTTCCAGGCCCGGCTGGCCTTCTGGAACCGGCGGCCGGTGAGCCAGCCGAGGACCAGCCCGCCGAGCAGTGTCATGGCGATGAACGAGGTCACGGCGGATCTCCTGTGGTGCATGGGGTGTGCCCTACGAAATCACAAACCCCCAGGTGAGCACCAGAGTCACGGTCGATCTCCATCTATGACGCAGCGTCACCAGAGCCGGCGATCCCGGTCGCTCCGAGTCAGCGCTTGGCGATGCGCTGCAGGGCACCGGCGACCACATCGGGCTTGGTGGTGTACCAGAACGGCGGTAGCGATCTGCGCAGGTAACTCCCGTACGCCCGCGAGTGGTGCAGTCGCGAGTCGAGCACCGCGACCACGCCCCGGTCGGCGGAGCGCCGGATCAGCCGGCCGGCGCCCTGGGCGAGGCGTACCGCCGCCACCGGTACGCTGACCGCCCCGAACCCGGAGCCGCCGGCGGCGTCCACGGCGCCGGATCGGGCAGCGGAGATCGGCTCGTCGGGGCGTGGGAAGGGCAGCCGGTCGATCACCACAAGTTGGCACGCCTCGCCGGGCACGTCGACGCCCTGCCACAGCGACAGCACCCCGAACAGGCAGCAGCCGGGCTCGGCGTCGGCGGCGTCGCGGAAGCGGCGTACCAGCCCGGGCAGTGACTCCTCACCCTGCAGGAGGACGGTGAGGTCGGTCTTGTCGCGGACCACCTCGGCGGCCCGTTCCGCGGCCCGCCGAGAAGAGAACAATCCGAGGGTACGGCCACCCAGCGCGCCCACCAGCCGCACCAGCTCCTCCCCGGCCGGATCGGACAGCCCGGACGCCGTCGGGCGCGGCAGGTGCGCGGCGACATACAGGATGCCCTGCTTGGTGTAGTCGAACGGGGAGCCGACGTCGAGCTCCTGCCAGTCGGGCGGCAGCCGGTCGGAGTCGGCGCCGGCGGTCAGCCCGAGCGAGCGCGCGACCGCGTCGAACTTGCCGCCGAGCGTCAACGTCGCCGAGGTGGCGATCACGGTGCGCTCGTCGTACAGGTTGAAGCCGAGCAGGGTGGCGACCGAGAGCGGCGCCACGACCAGCGACGACGCCCCGATCGCGGGGGCGTTGCCGGACGCCCCCCAGATCCCGCCGCGCCGGTCGCCCTCGGTCCACACCACGTCGTACTGCGAGAACGCCAGCAGCCGCTGCGCCACCTCGGTCAGCTCCTCGAGGGTGGCCTTGGCCTGCTGGCGGCGTACCGCATCGTTGTCTTCGGTCTTCACCTCTCCGATGCCGGTGGCCGCCGCCCGGCACGCGGCGTCGACCAGGGTGAGCGCCTCGGCGATGGACGTCGGCAGCTCCAGCAGCCGGCTCACCGGGGCGTCGGCGAGTGCCACCGACAGGCTGTCGGCCGCCTCGCTGAGCCGTTCATGAAGATCCTCATTGACGTGGGTACGGGCGCGCCGCGCCGCCCGGTCCACGGCGTCGGCGGACAGCTCGGCCTGGGCGGCGGAGGTGACCCGGTCGGCCAGCTCGTGCGCCTCGTCCACGATCAGCACGCTGTGCGGCGGCAGGATCCGGCGTTCGTTGAGCATGTCGATGGCGAGCAGGCTGTGGTTGGTGACCACGATGTCGGCTTCCCGCGCGCGTACCCGGGACAGCTCGGCGAAGCAGTCTTCGCCGTGCTCGCAGCGGGTGGCGCCGATGCACTCCCGCGCCGGCATCGAGACCGTACGCCACACCTTGTCGTCGACGCTGGGGTCCAGCTCGTCCCGGTCGCCGGTCTCGGACTCCATCGCCCAGTCGCGGATCCGGGTGACCTGCTGCCCCATCCGGCCCACCTCGCCGAGCCAGACCGTCTTGCCGCTGCCGGAGCCGGGGTCGCCGAACAGCCCGTCGTCGGCCGGCTCGTCGGTGGCTTCCAGCTTGGCCAGGCAGGCGTAGTGGTGCCGGCCTTTCAGCACCGCGAAGGTGGGGCGGCGCCCGAGCAGCGGCTCCACGGCGTCGGCGAGCCGGGGCAGATCCTGCTCGATCAGCTGCGCCTGCAACGCCAGTGTCGCGGTGGAGACCACCACCGGCCCGTCCACCAGAAGGGCCGGCACCAGGTACGCCAGCGACTTGCCGGTGCCCGTACCGGCCTGTACGAGCAGGTGCTCGCCGGTCTCGATGGCGCGGGCGACCGCGCTCGCCATGGTCTGCTGACCGGGCCGGGGTACGCCGCCCGGCACCGCGCCCACCGCCGTTGCCAGCAGCTCGTCGGCGGTCGGGGTGGTGGTGGCGGGGGCGGCGGTCACACGCCGACGTTACCGGCCCGGTACGACCAGCCCCGCCCCACACTCCGATAGCGTGCACGCGTGGCCGAGCAGACCGTACGTGTCGTCTACCGCAAGTACAACGGCGCCCTGCACTGGAACCATCCGGCACGACGGCTCGGCGAGGACGATCACGGAGTCTGGCTGGGGGTGCACGCGGGCACGACGATCTACCGCGACACCGAGCCGAATCCGCTCGACTACGACTGCGTGATGCTGTTTCCCCGCGGCGAAGGGTGGACGGCGTGCTTCAACGCGCCGCCCACCCGTACCGAGATCTACTGCGACATCACCACGGTGCCGGTGTGGTCCGACGGCGAGGTCACCATGGTCGATCTCGACCTGGACGTACGCCGTCGCCGCGACGGCACGGTGCAGGTGCTCGACGAGGACGAGTTCGCCGAGCACCAGCTCCGGTACGGCTACCCCGACGACGTGATCGCGCGCGCCGAGCACACCACGCTGTGGCTGGAGCGCGCGCTGTCCGGTGACACGGAGCCGTTCGCATCGGCGTACCACCGCTGGTTGGAAAGCCTCACCGGCTAGGAGTGGGGCAGCATCGCCAGGTACGCCCGTTCCAGTGCGGGGTTGCCCGTGGTGTCCCGCCACAGGTGGTAGAGGGTCAGCCCGACCAGTAGCAGCACCACCCGCCCGGTGACGCGCTGCCGGCGGCACAGCCAGGCGGTGGCGAGCAGGATCACGCTGGCGGTGACCCGCAGCGCGTTCACGGC
>JBOGDG010000149.1:0-7494 GCA_050701655.1 Micromonosporaceae bacterium | reverse complement strand
CGATCGCACAGGCGATCGCGAAGGCCGCCGCCGAAGCCGGTGCGCTGCCGGCGGTGACCGACTTCCGGAGTCTGACCGGGCTCGGCGTACAGGGGGCGGTGGACGGTGAGACGGTCACCGTCGGACGTCCAGCCTTGCTGGCCGAGCAGGGGCAGCCGCTGCCCGCCGAGCTGATCGCCGCGCAGGACGACGCGGCGCGGCACGGCCGTACGGTGATCGCGGTCGGCTGGGACGGCGCGGCGCGTGGCCTGCTGGTGGTGGCCGACGAGGTGAAACCCACCTCCCGGTACGCCGTCGGCAAACTCCGCGAGCTGGGGCTGACCCCGGTGGTGCTCACCGGCGACAACTCCACCGTCGCCGAGGCGGTCGCCGCCGAGGTCGGGATCGAGACCGTGATCGCCGACGTGCTGCCCGCCGACAAGGTCGACGTGGTGAAGCGGCTGCAGGCCGACGGCAAGGTGGTGGCGATGGCCGGCGACGGTGTGAACGACGCCGCGGCGCTCGCCCAGGCCGATCTGGGGCTCGCCATGGGCACCGGCACCGACGTGGCGATCGAGGCCTCGGACCTGACCCTGGTACGCGGCGACCTGACCGCGGCGGTGGACGCGATCCGGCTCTCCCGGCGTACCTTGACCACGATCAAGGGCAACCTGTTCTGGGCGTTCGGCTACAACCTGGCGGCGTTGCCGCTGGCCGCGATGGGGCTGCTCAACCCGATGATCGCCGGTGCCGCGATGGCGTTCTCGTCGGTGTTCGTGGTCGGCAACAGCCTGCGGCTGCGGCGCTTCACCGGCATCCGCTGACCCGCCCGCCGTGCCGGTCCCGCAGCCCGGGGCCGGCACGGGATCAGGCGTGGGTCCGGCGTCAGCTGACCCGGCCGTGTAGTACGAGGGCCCAGAGCAGACAGCCGAACGCGGCCGTATTCGCGGCGGCGCGTACCAGATTCCACCGCACCCACGTCGCCTCGAACCGCGCCCGTACCGCGGACACGTCGGAGATCTCGTCGACCGCACCGGCCGCGTCGAGCTGGTTGTTCAGCGGTACGTTGACCCGTCCGGTGATCACCAGTACGGCGGCGTACAGCACCAGCGCGGCGACCACCCAGAGCAGTACGCCACGCCGCTGCGGCGCCAGCTGGAACGCCGCGGCTACGGCGGTGAAGCCCAGCGCGCCGAGGAAGCAGACCAGGAACCAGCCGTTGACGATCGCCACGTTGATCCGCTGCATGGCGGCGACGAACGTACGGTCATCGGCCTGCCCCAGCCCCGGCATCACCGAGTACGAGAACGCGTAGAACAAACCCGCCATCAGCCCGGTGGTCAGCGCCGCCAGCAGCAGCGACCCGGTACGCAGCACGTCGATCATCACCGTCTCCTCTACTTGTTCCCAGACACCGGTCGCGGCCGCGTGTGCCGGGTGGCGAGCCGGTGCGCGTGCCCGAGCTCGGTGAGTCGCCGCGCGACGCGGAGGCCGGTCTTGCCGGTGCCTCCGGTAGCCAGAATCTGTGTCATGTCCCCAGTAAAGACGTGTGCGGTGAGACGTTCCATGGTCCAAGAGCGCAAAATCATGTGTGTACGTCTACCATGGCGCCGTGGATGCCATCGCCGCACTCCTCGACGGCCCCCGTGCCCAGAGCGCGTTCCTGCTGCGCGCGATCCTGGAGCCACCGTGGTCGCTGCGGATCCAGGACGAGGCGCCGCTGACCGTGGTCGCGATGGTCTCCGGCGCGGCGTGGGTGGTGCCGGACGCGAGCGAGCGCACCCGGCTGGGCGCCGGCGACGTCGCCGTGTTCCGGGGGCCGGACCCGTACACCGTGGCCGATGATCCGGGCACCGCGCCGCAGGTGCTGATCCACCCCGGGCAGCGCTGCACCACCCCGGACGGGGTCGACCTGAAACAGGCGATGGACCTGGGCGTCCGCACCTGGGGCAACAGCCCGTACGGCTCCACGGTGCTGATCTGCGGCACGTACCAGATGCCGGGCGAGCTGGGGGAGCGGCTGCTCGGGGCGTTACCGTCGCTGCTGGTGCTCGCCGCCTCCGACTGGGACTGTCCGGTGCTGCCGCTGCTGAACGCGGAGATCGTCAAGGACGAGCCGGGGCAGGAGGCGGTGCTCGACCGGCTGCTCGACCTGCTGCTGATCGCCGTACTGCGGGCCTGGTTCGCGCGGCCCGACGCCGCGGCGCCGGGGTGGTACCGGGCGCAGAGCGATCCGGTGGTGGGGCGGGCATTGGGGATGGTGCACCACCACCCGAACCAGCCGTGGACGGTGGCGAGCCTCGCCGCCGCCTGTGGCGTCTCCCGGGCGGCGCTCGCGCGGCGCTTCACCGAGCTGGTGGGGGAGCCGCCGATGACGTACCTGACGAGCTGGCGGTTGGCGGTCGCCGCCGACCTGCTGAAGGCACCCGATGCCACGGTCGGTGCGGTGGCCCGGCAGGTCGGGTACGGCAGCGGCTTCGCCCTCAGTACGGCGTTCAAGCGCGTACGCGGGATCAGCCCGAAAGCCCACCGCACCGGTACGCCGGTCGGCTAGCCGTACGCCGGGCGGCGGCCGAGGAAGCTGACGAGCTGGTCGCTGGTGGTGGCGGATCCGGCGACCGGGACCGGCGCGGCGAACCGTACCGGCCGGTCGGCGGCGGTGACGAACATCGGCGAGAGCCGCAGCAGCTCCTCGGCGAGCGCCTCCGGGATCGGCCGGTCCTTTCCGCAGGCCCGCCCCACGTCCCAGCCGTGCACCGCGATCTCCAGCGCGCCGGCGGTGGCGGTGATGCTGGCGGTGATCGGGCAGCCCCCGATGGAGATCACCTCGGCGGCGCGGCCGCTGGTCCACGCCCCGACCAGCTGGCAGGCGCGTTCCCGCAGCGCCGCCACCGGGTCGGCGGACACGTCCGGCAACGCCGGGTCGAGCGCCACGTGGCCGAGCTCAACCGCCTCCAGCAGCGCGTCGAGAGAGCCCTGCATGTGCCGCAGCAGCTGCGAGAGCGTCCACCCCTGGCAGGGTGTCGGCCGCGCCAGCCGCTGCGGCGTGATCAGCTGCAGGGAGCCGAGGGTGTAGCCGACGGCGCGCTCCAGCAGGGTGACCCCGCCGATCAACGCGGCTGAGGCGCGCCCGTCCATCACGGCTCCTCCAGATCATCCGGTGACGAGTTGCGGTTCGGCGGGCAGCACCTCGGGCAGACCGAACGTCGGGAACAGGCTGGTGTCGAAGAACGCCACCGCGTGGGAGACCAGGTTGCCGGTGCACGTCAGCACCTGCAGCTGGAACGCCCGGTGTACGCCGTCCTCGCCCTTCATGTACAGGCCGAACGCCGGCTGGCCGTTGGCGACGGTCGGGATCAGCCGCTGGTCGCCCGGTCCGGCGGCGGGGCAGTGGGTCCCGATCAGCGCGCCGATCTTCTCGGCACCGCGTACCCAGGTCAGGAACGGAGGCATCTCCCAGACCGCTTCCTTCGTGAACAGCTCCTTGATCGCGTTCACGTCGTACGCCTGGAACGCCGACACCCACTTGTCGAGCAGCTCGCGCTGCTCGGCCTCGCTGGGCTCGACCACCTCGTCCTGCGTGACCGATACCTGGTCCAGCTGGGCGCGGGCGCGCTGCAGCGCGCTGTTGACGCCGGCGGTGGTCATGTCCAGCAGGTCGGCGACCTCGGCCGCCTTCCACTTCAGCACCTCGCGCAGCACCAGCACGGCGCGCTGCCGGGGCGGCAGATTCTGCAGCGCCACGATGAGCGCCAGCCGGATGCTCTCCGCCGAGGTGACGATCGCCGCCGGATCGTTGCGATCCGCGCCCACCATCGCGTCCGGCACCGGCTCCAACCACGGCACCTCGTGGTTCTCCGCCAATGGTCCGGTCGGGTCGTCGGCCGGCGCGCCCAGCCCGGTCGGCAGCGGCCGCCGGTTGCTGCTGTCCAGCGCGGTCAGGCACGCGTTGGTGGCGATCCGGTACAGCCAGGTACGCAGCGAGGAACGGCCGGCGAACTTGTCGTAGGACCGCCACGCCCGCAGGTACGTCTCCTGCACCAGGTCCTCCGCGTCGTGCACCGAACCGAGCATCCGGTAGCAGTGCGCCAGCAGCTCGCGACGGTACGGGTCCGCCTGCGCCAGGAACTCGTCGTTGCCGTGGGTGTCAGCCATGCCGCTGACCCTACTGTCCCCGTGCGACGACTCTGACCTGCTATTTCGCCACGGTTGCATCGCGTACCTCCCCACCGGTCACGCCGGCTCCTCGGCTTCGATCACGGACAGCACGTTGCCGGCGGGGTCGGTGAACCACGCGATCGGCGGCCCCCACTGGCGCTGTACGCCCCTCTCGTCCTGCGGCATCCCCTCGTACCGCTGGAATGTCACTCCACGCTCGGTCAGCGCGTCGACCGCGGCGTCGATGTCGTCGACCGGGAAGTTCAGGATCGTGTACGTCGCGGGGACGTGATCGGCCTTCGGGTAGACCAGGATCGACCGGTCTCCGGCGATGTGCAGGGTGAGCCCGGCCGGATTCTCGGAGACCCGTACGCCGAGCGTGTCGGCGTAGAACTTCTTCGCCGTTTCGATGTCGCCGACGGAGAACCCGCTGAACGCTTTCGTGTTGGTGAACATGTCGCCTCCTCAGGACATGGACTGCTTCGCCGCTTCGCTGAGCTGGATGATCTGTACGTAGTTGCCGTCCGGGTCGATCGCGGTGGCGAACAGGCTGCCGTCGCGGTCCTCCAGCTTGGCCAGCCACTCCACACCCAGCTCGTCGAGCTTCGCGGCGGTGGCCCGGGCGTCCTCGACGTCGAAGTTGATGATCATGCGGCCCGGCTCGGGATTGCGCTCGCCGACGTCGTCGCGCTTGTCGATCAAGAGGTAGAAGCCGCCGAAGCCGAGGATCCCGTAAACGCCCTGGTCCTCGTTGCTGTCGGGGCCGAGTGCCCGCACGTACCAGCTGCGCAGCCGCTCCGGGTCGGCGCTGGCCAGCAACATGCTATTGATCTTGGTGGATGCCACGGTTCTGCTCCTTCGTACGCCTCGAGGTGTCTTCTCACCGGTACTGACTCGGGGCGGACGCAGAACTCATCGCCGTACCGCGAAATTTCTGAAGTTCGTCTGACGCCGATGAGTTTTCGCCGCCCCTGTGGTCGATACCCACGAATGCCGAGCCTTAGCCGTGAAAGGGACTCCTGATGTACGACACCGTGGAAGTAACCGAGCCGGATCCCGGCCGCACCGCCGACCGTTCGCGCTGGATCGCGTTGGTGGTGCTCTGCGCCGGGATGCTGATGATCGTCCTGGACATGACCGTGGTGAACGTCGCGCTGCCGGCGATCCAGGCCGACCTGAAGTTCACGCAGTCGGGGCTGGCGTGGGTGGTCAACGCGTACCTGATCGCCTTCGGCGGGCTGCTGCTGCTCTCCGGGCGGCTGGGTGACCTGGTGTCGCGCCGGGGGATCTTCCTCGCCGGGCTGGCGGTGTTCACCGTCGCCTCGCTGTTGTGCGGGCTGGCGACCAGCCAGTGGATGCTGATCGGGGCCCGGTTCGTGCAGGGTGTCGGCGGCGCGATGACCTCCGCGGTCATCCTGGGCATGATCGTGACGATGTTCCCCGAGCCCAGAGAACAGGCAAAAGCCATCGGGGTGTACGCCTTCGTCGCCTCCGCCGGCGGTTCGGTCGGGCTGCTCGCGGGCGGCGTACTGACCCAGCTGATCAACTGGCACTGGATCTTCTTCATCAACCTGCCGATCGGCGTGGCGACCGCGGTGCTGGCGGTACGGCTGCTGGCGCGCGACCGTGGCATCGGGTTCGCCGGCGGCGCCGACGTGCTCGGCGCGGCGTTGATCACCGGCTCGCTGATGCTGGGCGTGTACACCATCGTGAGCCCGGCGGCGACGCTCGGCTGGACCGCGCCGCGCACGCTCGCGCTGGGCGCGGCTGCGGTCGGGCTGCTGGTCGCCTTCGTGGTACGCGAGGCGACCGCCGCCAACCCGCTGATCCCGCTGCGGATCTTCCGTTCCCGCAACGTCTCCGGCGCGAACCTGGTCCAGGCGCTGATGGTGGCCGGGATGTTCGCGATGTTCTTCCTCGGCGTGCTGTACCTGCAGCTGGTGCTGCGCTACGACTCGCTGCGTACCGGGATGGCGTTCCTGCCCACCACGATCGTGATGGGCACCCTGTCGGTGCGGTACGCCGAGCGCCTGATCACCCGGTTCGGGGCGCGCCGGTTGCTGCTGCCGGGGTTGGTGCTGATCGCCGCCGGGCTGGCGCTGTTCGCGCGAGTGCCGATCGAGGGCAGCTACTGGATCGACGTACTGCCCGCCACGCTGCTGATCGGCACCGGCTGCGGGGTCAGCTTCCCGGCGTTGATGACGCTCGCCATGTCCGACGTGGAGATGAGCGAGGCGGGGCTGGCGTCCGGGCTGGTGAACACCACGGCACAGGTCGGCGCCGCGCTCGGGCTGGCGGTGCTGGCGACCCTGTCGGCGGCCCGTACCGGGGTGCTGCGGGCGTCCGGGGTCGCCGAGCCGGTCGCGCTCACCAGCGGGTACGGCTTCGGGATGCTGATCGGGGCCGGGCTGGTGGCGGTAGCGCTGGTGGTCGCGGTGACCGTACTGCGATCCGAGCGGCGGGCGGCCGTATCCGAGCCGGCGCACTCGCCGGAGCTCGCGTACGCCGAGGTCTGAACCCCACGTACACCGCGCGTTCACCCAGCCGGCTCATCCCCGTCAACCGGGGGTGGTCGGCTGGGTTGCTCTGAGGCATACCCGGCCGTTTGGACGAACGCGTGTCACAGCTCCGCCCGCAGCGCCCCCGGCTCCGCGATGCGCGGTGGGTGGGCGCCGGGCTGCTGGACCAGGTGGTGATCGCCTCCGCCAGCGCGGTCAACACCCTGCTCGGGCTGATACTGCTGGAGCGCTCCCGAGCCGGGCTGATGGTGCTCTCGCTGGGCGTCGGGTACTTCGCGATGTACTTCAACCGGGCGTTCGTGGGTGACGTGCTGCTCGCGGTCAGCTCCCGGTACGACGACGGCCGCCGCGACGCGCTGGTACGCGACGGCCTGGCCACCGCCGGGCTGGTGGGGCTGCTGGTCGGCGCCCTGTTCACCGGGATCTGGTACGCCTGGCCGACCGGCGGCGACGTCGACCTGCGCGACCTGATCTGGCTCGCCCCGTTCCTGCCGGCGATCATGCTGCACGACACGGCGCGCTGCAGCTACCTGGCCGACCGCCGTCCCGGCAGGGCGCTGGTGATCGACCTGGTGTGGATCGGCACCCAGGCGACCGTGGTGACGGTGCTGCTGGTACGCGACGCGGTCAGCGCCGGCGGGCTGCTCGCCGCCTGGGGGCTGGGCGCCGCGGCCGGCAGCACAATCTTCGCGGTACGCGAACGGGTCCGCCCCTGGCACGGCAGTCCCCGGCGGTGGTACGCCGCGACCCGGCACGTGGCGGGCTGGTTCACCGCCGCCGGCCTGGTCGGGCAGCTGCACCTGCAGGCGGTGAACTTCCTGGTGGCGGCGAGGCTGTC
>JBOGDG010000148.1:0-7499 GCA_050701655.1 Micromonosporaceae bacterium | reverse complement strand
GTGCCGGCGTAGAGCGTGGCGTACAGGGCGGCGGCGAGCAGGGCGCCGGCGCGCACGAAGCTGCGCCACGACACCGGCGCCAGGCGGGCCGACATGCAGCCGCAGCCGGCGTCGGGCGCCGCCAGTTTGGCGTACCCCAGAAAGCTCAGGAAGCCGACCGCGAGCAGCGCCGCGGCGGCCGGTTTGGCAGGGTGTACGGGCGGCAGCAGCAGCGCCGTCGCGACCACCAGCTCGGCGCCGCCGACGGCACGCCAGGCCAGCGACGCCCGGCTGTCTCCGACCAGCCGGCTGATCGCGTTGCGTTTCACCTGTTCGGGGGTACGCAGCCCGCGCAGCTTCACCGCGCCGGCCCACAGCAACAGCCCGGCGATCAACACCGGCGCCAACGAAGCGCTCCACTCGATCATGGTGTTCCCCTCGTCCAGGGGCCGCTGCCCCGCCGCCTCACTGGAGGCAGACGGCGGGGCAGCGGCGGCGGGTCAGTGGACGTGTGCGTACACGGTGGCGATCTCCACCTCGTTGGAGTCGGGCCGCTGGGCACCCAGCACCTGTACGTGCTGGCCGACCTGGATCATCGACAGGTCCGACACCGCGGGGGTGCTGTTGTACGACGCGACGCTCGTCCCCGGCACCACGCGGCCGACGATCCGGGTGCCGGCGTGGTCGAGGTTGATCGTGTTGCGCCCGATCGACGTGACGTGCGCCTGGAAGTTGACGATGTTCATCCACACCGCGTCGGCGGCGAGCGCGCCGTCGGGCATCCGTACCCCGCGGGCGGAGAGCCGGTCACCGACCTGGATCTTGTCGAACCCGGACGGCCGGAGCTTCCAGATGCTGGTGCCGGAGGCGACGTACACCCGCTCCAGCACTCCGACGTCGTACGCCTCGACGAGCAGCTGGCTGCCGCTGATCGAGCTGACCCGGCCGTCGACGAAGTTGGCGTCGTGGAGGCCGGCGGCCTCCATCTCGGCGGACAGGTCGGCGGGTGCGGCGTACGCCGCCTCCGGCCCGACCGAGCCGAGCGCGGTGGCGCCCACGATCCCGGCACTGCCGAGTACGGCGCTGCTGAGCAGACTTCTGCGGTCCATGCTCACACCTCCCTAGTTACGGCAGCGAGATCGTGCCGGGGAATTTGCCGATGGACAGGCTGTGCAGCGCGCTGAACGCCGCGCGGGTCAGGTCCATCATTCGGTCACGGGCGCAGGACCCGCCGCAGCAGGCGCGTTCGCCGCAGAACAGGTCGGTCTGCGGGCCGCAGTCGGCGATCGAAGTGACCACCGACCGCCCGTTGCAGATGCTGCGGGTACGGTGCCGGAATCCGCAGCCACGCCGGCTGACGCTGCGGCCACACCGGTCGGGGCGGGTGATCACCCAACAGTTGTAGGACGCGTTCGGCCAGGCGTGCTGGAGATTGCCGGAGCGACAGGTGCCGCATGCCCCAGGGTGGGTGGAGCTGCAGTCGAACCACGTCACTTCACATCTGAACGATGACATGGAAGCCTCCCTTTTCCTGGATCTGGACAGGCGCGACCGAGTGGTGCGAACGGTGGAGCCGCGGCCGGAATCTCGGCAGCCGCGGGAGAATTGCGGACCGGATATCCGGGGCCCAAGGACAGCCGAATCCGTTCGGTCGCGCGAACCCCGTACGAAGAGACGCCGGGGGTGGTACGGCAAGCTAATGCTCGACCGGATGTGCCTTCTGCTTTGTCATTCACACCTCCACGGAGGGGTTCGCGAACTGACAGGCGCCAGGGACAACACACATAATGGCGATAAATTGATAGCGAGTCAACCGATGCGAAAATTAGTTTCGAGCCCGCCTCAGCCGGCTGACGAGCTACGGGACAGGCTCTAGGGTTTGAATCAGGACCGCCGAAAGGGGCTCCGCGCATGAGGATCGCTGTGGCAGCGGACGAGGACACCGGGATCGCGCGTACGGTCGTGGCCGAGCTGACCCGGCGCGGCCACGAGGTGATCGTCCACGGTGCGCTGCGCCCGGAGGATCGCACCGACTGGGCGTGGGCCTGCGAGGCGGCGGCGCGCGACGTCGCGGACGGCACCGCCGATCAGGGTGTGGTCTGCTGCTGGACCGGCACCGGCGCGTCGATCGCGGCGAACAAAGTGCCGGGTGTACGCGCCGCCCTCTGCTCCGACGCGCCGACCGCCGAAGGCGCCCGGAAATGGAACGACGCCAACGTGCTGGCATTGAGCCTGCGGCTGGTCTCCGACGCCACGCTGGTGGAAATCCTGGACGCGTGGTTCGCCAACGGCGTCAGCACCGACGCCGACGACATCGCGAATATCGCGCACCTGGCGGAGATCGAACGCGGCTGAATGGCGTACCCCCATCGCTTCATCAGCGGTGGCGGATTCCGGGACGGTGAGGTTCGCTGACAGCGAACCGCGGTACGGGCATTGATGGGCTTGATTACAGCGTTGCAGTCGGCATGGCAGAGGATTCCGCACGCGACGATGCGCGTGATGAGCGGGCTGAAGAGGCGGCGCTGGACGCGTACAGCCGGATCGTGTCGCGGGTCGCCGCCAGGCTGCTGCCGTCGGTGCTGAGCGTACGGATCGAATCGCCGTACGGGGGTGTCGGCTCGGCGGTGGTGTTCACGCCGGACGGGTTTCTGCTGACCAGCGCGCACGTGGTGGCGCGGGCCAGCGGCGGTACGGCGATCTTCGCCGACGGCGGCGAGGCCGGCTTCGAGGTGGTGGGCGCCGACCCGCTGTCGGATCTGGCGGTGCTGCGTACCAGAGGCGGGAAGGCCGAGCCGGCCAACCTGGGCGACGCCGACCGGCTCCGGATCGGGCAGCTGGTGGTCGCCGTCGGCAACCCGATGGGGCTCGCCGGTTCGGTCACCGCCGGCGTGGTGAGTGGCCTCGGGCGTTCTATTCCAGCGCGGCAAGGCCGCCACCTGCGGCTGATCGACGACGTGATCCAGACCGACGCCGCGCTGAACCCGGGCAACTCCGGTGGCGCGCTCGCGTCCGCCGACGGCGAGGTGGTCGGGATCAACACCGCGGTCGCCGGGTACGGGCTGGGGCTCGCCGTACCGGTCAACTCGGTGACCCGGCAGATCATCGGCGAGCTGCTGTCCTCCGGCCGGGTACGCCGCGCCTGGCTCGGCGTCGGCGGGATGCCGGTGCCGCTGCCGGACGCCGTCGCCGTACGGCGGGGCCAGCGCACCGGGCTACGCGTGGTCGAGGTGGTGCCGGGCAGCCCCGCCGGGCAGGCCGGCGTCTATCTCGGCGACGTGATCGTCTCGGCCGGCGACCGCGAGGTGCGGGGCGTACAGGACCTGCAACGGCTGATGCTCGGCCCCGCCATCGGCGCCCGACTCCCCATCACCCTGCTCCGCCGCGGCGCCTACGTCGACGTAGTCGCCGTACCCGAGGAGTTGGCCGCGCGCTAACGCGCGCGCGGCACGGATCTTGGGGTTATGGCTGGCCGAAGGCGCTCGAAACCAACCAGAACCCCAAGATCCCCGAGAAGGTCAGCGCTAGCGGGTGGATTCGAGGTAGGTGAGGAGGTCTTGGCGGGTTACTACGCCGGCGGGTTTGCCGTCGACGAGGACCATCGCGGCGTCCGCCTTTTCCAGCAGGATCACCACTTCGGCGACCGGCTGGCCGCCACCGATCATCGGCAGCGGCGGGGACGTGTGGCCCTCCACCTTGTCGTGCAGGTGCGCGCCGCCGGTGAACAGGGCGTCCAGGAGATCGCGCTCCACGATGGAGCCGACCACTTCGCCGGTGACCACCGGCGGCTCGGCCTTCAGCACCGGCATCTGGGAGACGCCGTACTCCCGGAGGACGTCGATCGCGTCGCGGACCGTCTCGGTCGGGTGTACGTGCACCATGTCCGGCAGCCGGCCGCTCTTCCCGGTGAGGATGTCGAGCACGGTCACGTCGTCGATGCCGGTACGCATGAAGCCGTACCGTGCCATCCAGTCGTCGTTGAAGATCTTCGACAGGTAGCCGCGGCCGCCGTCGGGTAGCAGCACCACCACCACGTCGTCCGGGCCGGCCCGGCGCGCCACCTCGAGCGCCGCCACCACCGCCATACCGCAGGAGCCACCGACCAGCAGCCCCTCCTCCCGGGCCAGCCGCCGGGTCATCTCGAACGAGTCCCGGTCAGAGACGGCGATGATCTCGTCACAGATGTCGCGGTCGTACGCGTCGGGCCAGAAGTCCTCGCCGACGCCCTCCACGAGGTACGGCCGCCCGGTGCCGCCGGAGTACACCGAGCCCTCCGGGTCGGCTCCGATGATCTTGACGCCGCCGTCGGAGACTTCCCGCAGGTAGCGGCCGGTGCCGGAGATGGTGCCGCCGGTGCCGACGCCCGCCACGAAGTGGGTGATCCGGCCCTCGGTCTGCCGCCACAGCTCCGGGCCGGTGGTCTCGTAGTGGGAACGCGGGTTGTTCGGGTTGGCGTACTGGTTGGGCTTCCAGGCGCCCGGGATCTCGCGCGCCAGCCGGTCGGAGACGTTGTAGTACGACCGGGGGTCCTCCGGGGCGACCGCGGTGGGGCACACCTCGACCTCGGCGCCGTACGCCTTCAAGACGTTGATCTTGTCTTCGCTGACCTTGTCGGGGCAGACGAAGACGCATCGGTAGCCGCGCTGCTGCGCGATGATCGCCAGGCCGATGCCGGTGTTCCCGCTGGTCGGCTCGACGATGGTGCCGCCGGGTTTGAGCAGCCCTTCTTCCTCGGCGGCGTCGATCATCCGCTGCGCGATCCGGTCCTTGACACTGCCACCGGGGTTGAAGTACTCGACCTTCGCCAGCACGGTGGCGGAGATGCCGTCCGCAACGTTGCGGAGCCTGACCAACGGGGTGTTTCCGATCAGGTCGGCGACAGACTCGTAGTAGTGCACGATCGGGCCCTTTCGAGATCTTCCCGGTCAACGTCGACCGGGCCACCGGTCCTCGTTGACCGGGCTCCCGGTCGGCGAGGACCGGGCCACGCTGCGAGCCTACGGCCAGCCCCGCGAAGCCGTACGCCAGCCCGCCACTTCGGCGCGGTCAGCCGACCACTTCGCCGTCGACGACGTCCTCGGCCGCCGCGTCGGTACGCCGGCCGCCGCGCTCCCAGACGATGAAGCGCTCGGTCTCGTCCAGCAGCGCGCCTGCGATCCAGGCGACCACCACGGCGTCGTCGAACAGCCCCAGCGGGCCCAGCAGCAGCTCGGGGATGATGTCCACCGGCGAGATCGCGTACACCAGTGCGGCGGCGATCAGCGCCAGCCGTCCCCAGCTCAGCTCCCGGTACGCACCCCGCAACCGGGCGCCGAGCAGCCGCGGCAGCGCCTTGAACCGCTCGCCGATACCGGGCGCACCCGGCTTGCTGCCGGCGCGGAACGCCCGCCACAACGCGACAAACGCCCCAGTCGGACCCATAACCTTCGGCATACACCTCACCCCTCTGACCTCAATAGTGCGCGATCCGTCGCGAGATTGCTCAGTGCGACCCCGAACGTGTGCACCGTACGGACGCCGACCTACCGTGGTCGGATAACCGACTCGCCGCCGGAGTGTGTGCTCGGTGCCCCGTACGGCGGCGCCGAAGAGCTAGCCTCGGATATCAGTACGCGTGGTGCGCACCGGGAGGGATCGATGGGCCGAGTATCGCGTGCACGCAGAGTAGCCACCGCCGCGATGTACGGCGGTGGCGGTATCGGAGTGCTCGGCGCACTGGCCGCCGGCCTGATCGTCAGCCAGGTCAACCAGGCGAGGCGCACCATCGGGCTCCCCAACGGGCCGCCGCCGGACGGCGACG
The DNA here is from genome assembly GCA_050701655.1 of Micromonosporaceae bacterium. Lineage (GTDB taxonomy): Bacteria > Actinomycetota > Actinomycetes > Mycobacteriales > Micromonosporaceae > WHSM01. The sequence goes on along the minus strand of JBOGDG010000148.1, from coordinate 1,720 downwards.
GTCTGTACGGCGCCGAGCACGCCGGCGAGCCGCTGCGGCTGGTCGTACTCGGGGATTCCTCGTCGTTGGGGCTCGGCGTCAAGTCCGGTGACCAGACCCCCGGCGCGGTGCTCGCCCGCAACCTGGCCCGGATCGCCGGCCGTGCGGTGCGGTTGAGGTCCGTCGGCGTGGTCGGTGCGCTCTCCGCCAATCTGGGCAGCCAGGTCACCAGGGCGCTGCGGTTCGAGCCGCACCTGGCGTTGATCATGATCGGCGGCAACGACGTCACCCACCGGGTGTGGCCCAGCGTGGCCGTACGGCACCTGGGCAACGCCGTCTGCGCGCTGCGCGAGGCCGGCGCCGAGGTGGTGGTCGGCACCTGCCCCGACCTCGGCACCATCCAGCCGATCCAGCACCCGCTGCGCTGGATGGCACGCCGCTGGAGCCGGGAGCTCGCCGCGGCACAGACCATCGCGGTGGTGGAGGCCGGCGGGCGGACCGTCTCGCTCGGCGACCTGCTCGGACCGGAGTTCGCCAAGGACCCGGGCCGGCTGTTCAGCGACGACCAGTTCCACCCCTCGGCCCACGGGTACGCCGCCGCGGCGGCCGCCATCCTGCCCGCGTTCGCGCTGGCGCTGAAGCTCACCGAGACCGCCGCGCCCACCCGCAGCGCCGGGGTCAGCTCGCTGCCGCGCGCCGCGGTGGAGGCCGCGTACCACGCCGGTACGGAGGTCAGCCGGGCGAACGTGGGCGGCGCCGAGCGGGGTCCACAGGGCCGCTGGGCGGAGCTCCGGCAGTGGGTGCAGGGGATGGCCGCGCAGCCAGCCAATGCCGCGCAGCCGGCCAATGCCACGCAGCCGGCCAATGCCACGCAGCCGGCCGATGCCACGCCGGAGCCCGGCGCCGCCGACCAGACCGCCACCACCGACAGCGCCGCCACCAGCGCGGTCACCAGCGAAGACACCACTCAGCGGAGCCGGCGATGAGCGCGAGCCGGCGGATCGCGCGTGCGGTCGGGTACGCCACCCTGTTCACCGCCGCCGGCCTGGTCGGCGTGCTCGGGGCCGAGCTGCTGGCCGCCCGGCTGCGCCACTACGCCCGGCCCGCGATCGGCCCCGGCATCCGGGCCACCGTCGGCGAGGACAACCCCGATCCGGTACGGCTGGTGATGCTCGGCGACTCGCTCGCCGCCGGGGTCGGCGTACTCACCGTGGAAGATTCCGTCGGCGGGCACCTGGCGGCGCTGCTGGCCGGTGACGGGCACCGTATCGAGCTTTCCAGCGTGGCGGTCTCCGGCACCCGGTCGCTGCATCTGGACACCCAGGTGTCGCGGGCCCTGCTGGGGGAACGCCCCGACGTGGCGGTGATCCTGGTCGGGTTCAACGACGTGATCGGCCTGGTCAGTCCGTCCCAGGCGGCGCAGCACCTGGGCGGCGCGGTGAGCCGGATGGTCAGCGCGGGCGTCTCGGTGGTGGTCGGCACCTGCCCGGATCTGGCGGCGTCGCGCGCGCTCGGGCCGCCGCTGCGGCAGATCGTGGGCTGGCTGGGGCAGCGGATCGCGTACGCCCAGGAGCCGGCGGTGGTGGAGGCCGGCGGTACGGCGGTGGATCTGGCGGGGCATACCAGCGCGGTGTTCCGGGCCGACCCGGGCACCATCTGCGTGGACGGCTTCCACCCGTCCGCGGACGGCTACCGGATCTGGGCGCACGCGCTCTACCCCGCGGCGCACGACGCGGTGCGG
>JBOGDG010000147.1:0-7505 GCA_050701655.1 Micromonosporaceae bacterium | reverse complement strand
GAACCCGACAGGTCAGATGCCGCCCTTGATCAGCACCTGACGTACCGCGTGGTTGTTCGCCGCGACGGGGTCGTAGCTGGGTGCCACGATGTCGACGACGTTGGTGATCGTGCCCTTGTTGCCCCTCACCCGCACGTACACGTTGATCGAGTACGACGCACCCGGTGCCAGTACCGGTACGGCACAGGTCAGGGTGTTCGCGCCCGCGTTGAACGTGCACGTGCCGTTGCCGCTGTCGGAGATGTACGGTCCGATCTTGGGCGAGGGCAGGGTGTCGACGAACGTGGTCGCCGGGGAGTCCGACGGGCCGTTGTTCGTCACGGTGACCGTGTAGTCCACAGTGGCGGACGGCTTGTAGTTGTCCGCGCTCGAGGTCTTCACGATCTTCAGATCGGCACGCCGTGCGATGTTGACTGTCACGGCCGCGTTCACCTCGTTCGCGGCGTCCGCCAGGTTCGGCGTGGTGCTCGTCGCGGTCGAAGTGTTGGTGATGTCGGTCAGGTGTGGCGTACTCGGGTTCACCATCGTATGGATGGTGACCACCGCGTAGTCGTCCGGCACCAGATCGGCCAGCTCGCACCGTACGTCGTACGGCGCTCCGACCACCTGCACGCAGGTGCCGGTGCCACGGGAGACCTCGACTCCGGTGAAGGTGACCTCGTCCGGCAGGGTGTCGGTGACCCGGATGGTGCGGGCCGTCGACGGACCTCCGGTGTTGCGTACGGTCACCACGTAGTCGAGTGGCATCCCGGCGACCGGGCCGAGTGTGCCGGCCTTGGCCGTCTTGCTGATCGTCAGACCCGCCCGGGTCTTGATCGTCGTCGACGAGTGGGCGAGGTTGTTGGAGTTGTCGGGATCCACGGTTTCACTGGCGACGCTCGCGTCGTTGTGCAGCAACCCGGTGGTTCCGGCCTGCACCCGTACCGTGATCGTCATGGTCCGGGATGCCCCGGGCGACAACGAGTCGAAGGTGCAGGTGGTGGGCCGGTTCGGGTCACCCGGTACGCCGGCGTTGCAGCTGCCGGAGCCACCGCCGACGACGACCGAGATCACCTCGGTGCCGGCCGGGACGAGGTCCCGTACCAGCGTGTTGCGTGCCGTGGACGGCCCGTTGTTGTGCAGGTCCAGCGTCCAGCTCATCGTCTCGCCCGCCACCACCGGGTCGGTGCTGTCGGTCTTGGTCAGCGACAGGTTGGACACCGCGTAGACGGTCAGCGACAGCTCGGCCCGGTTGTTGGACGTGTCCGGATCCGGGGTCGAGGAGCGTACCGTCGCCACGTTGTTGACGTCCGTGCCCTCGTTGGAGACGAACTCGTACGTGACCGTGGCCTGTCCGGTGTTGGTCGCCGACACCTCCGCGACCGCGCCCAGGGTGCAGCTGAACTTCTTGCCGCCGGTCACTGACGTGACCGGACCGCAGCTGCCCTGGGACGGGTTGACGTTGGAGATGGTGACGTTCTCGTTGGACAGGATTGTGTCGTCCACCACCACGTCGCGGGCGAATGATGGCCCGTTGTTGGTGACGAAGATGGTGCACTTGACCACAGTGCCGGCCGGGATCTCCGTGTCCGGTTTGCACAACTTGTCGACCCGTACGTCCGCCGAGTCCTCGATGATCGAGGTCTCCGTCGCGACGTTGTCGGACCGGTCCGGATCCACCGCACCGCCACTGCGTACCGACGCGGTGTTGGTGATGGAGGTCGGGCCGGTCGGTACCACCGCGTTCGCCTTCACCGAGGTCTTGATGGTGAAGGTCTTGGAGGTACCCGAGGCGATGGTGCCGAGGTTGCAGCTGAGCGTCCCGGAACCCGCCGGGCTCTCGGTGCAGTTGCCGGTGCTGGTGACGTACGTGACCTGCGGCGGCAGCTGGTCGGAGACCACCACGTTCGGGGCGGAGTCCGGGCCGTCGTTGGTCACCGTGATGTCGTAGTAGAGCTGTTCGCCGGCGATCGCCGGGTCCGGCCTGGCGTTCTTGGTGATCGACAGGTCGGCGTTGGACGGGGTCAGCCGCCAGGCGCCGCGTCCCTGCGTACCCACGTAAATCTGGGTGGGTGCGCCCGCCTCGTGGTCGAAGTACGCGAACCGCGGTTGCGGCAGGTGTGGCGTACCGGAGAACTGAGGTGTGTTGGGGTCGGTCATCAGCGACCAGGTGGTGCCGTCGTCGGTGCTGATGAAGACGCCGGAGTCGTGTCCACCGGCGACGATCGTGTTCGGATCCTCCCCGTCGAACGCGACCAGGGTCGGCTGGATGTAGCCGCCGAAGCCGGTGAAGTCGGTCGGTCCGATGGCGTTGCGGTAGCGGAAGGTCCCGTTGCCGGTCATCATCGCGTCGAGCTGGGTGTCCGGCTGCCAGGTCTGGCCGCTGTCGTTGGAGCGCACCATGCGTACGTTGTTCTGCGAGTCCGTGGCGTACAGCCGGTTCGGGTTGGACGGGTCCACGGCCCATACGCCGACGCCACCGGTACCGATGTTGGTGTCGATCCGGGTCCAGGTGCCGGCCGGGTTGGTGCCCGAGTAGCGCCACAGCTGGGAGCCACCCCGGTTGTCACAGTTGCCGGCCTGTGCGTAGAACACCACGGTGCCGGTGCTCGACACCGAGGACTGGATGCCGCAGACGGTTGCCGGCGTCGAGGCCGCACCGATCTGGGTCCACACCACCGGGCTCGCGCCGATGTCGAAGGTGGTGTAGACGCCGCCGCTGTCCAGCAGCACCATGTCGTCTTCGCCGAAGAATGCCATCGCTGACACCACGGAGAATCCGGGGATGCTGCCGACCGGCTGGTTGATGGTGCCGCCGCCGCTGCCGTCGAGGTTGGTCCGCTGCAGCCGGGTCGCGCCGGCGGTACAGCACACCGTCCAGATCGCACGTTCGTCGTCCTGGAGTACGTCGAAACCGTCGCAGCAGTTGGGCTCGTTCCACGTCGGCGGATTCGCCCCCGCGTTGGTGGTGAAGACGATGCCCGCGTCCTGCATGCCGTACGCCAGGTTCTCGTTGGTGGCGCCGGGCGCGTCGGAGCCGGACATGCCCCACAGCCATTCGGCGTGCATACCTACGTTCGCGCGCGCCCAGTCCGGGTTGTGGCAGTCGGCACCGGTGTCGGTGTTGACGTGCATGCCGCCGTCACTGGAGAACAGGGTCGGGCAGGCGTCCACGGTCGCGGTCGGGTTGAACGCGATGTCACCGGCGTCGTCGTGCGCGCCGGCGCTGCGGGTGAAGGGTCCGGCCCAACCTGCGGGCGGACCGGGGTTGCCGGCGATCGGCGGGATCCGGCCGGCCGGACAGCGCAGCGCGCCGCCGGGTGCCGGGGTGGCCGGGGTGGTGCAGGCGCCGCGGAACAGCCGTACGTCTCCGAACCACAGGTCGAAGACGTTGTTGCCGGCGTTGTCCGCCCGCTGGTTGGTAGCCACGAACGGGATCCGGCCCTGGGTACGGCTTTCCGGCGTACCGAGCTGGGTCCAGGTGGCGCCGGTGGCGTTGGCGGCGTCGTCGGTTTCCCAGATCGAGACCCCCGCGGAGGCGAAGACCACGTACGGCTCGTCCGGTGAGGGGGACAGCGTGCACAGCCCGGACGGCGGAGCGACCGCTGCCTGGGTCCAGTTGGTGCCGCCGTCGGGAGAGTGGAAGAAGCCCTGGGTGCCACAGACATCCAGGGAACCGCCGGCCTGGGCCACGACGTCCCATACCTGTCCGGCGTTGTTGCTGCCGGTCGGGTCGAGGAAGGTCCACGTGTTTCCGGAGTCCGTGCTGCGGGCGAGGCCGCAGTTGGTGCCGATGTAGACCGTCGCCGGTTGGTCCGGGCGCACGCTGATGCCGTACGCGGACGGCTCGGCCCGGGTCGCGGCGGTACACGGAGTGCCGGTGCCAGGGGTCGCCGAGGCCGGGTGCGACCAGGTCGCACCGCCGTCATGGCTGACCTGGATCCCGGAGCTGCTGGTGGTACGGCCGTCGTAGAACGACGACGCGTACACGTTGCCGGTGTTGCCGGGGTCCACTCTCACGTCCCAGGTGGCCTGGGGGAGGTGGCTGTCGAGGTGCCGCCAGGTCTGGCCGGCGTCCCGGGTCAGGAACAGGCCGCCCCACTCGCTGGCGACGTACGCCGTGTTCGGGTCGCCCGGTACGACGCCGATGCCGGTGACGCGCCCCCCGGTCGTGGCGTCGGCGTCTGAGTTGTTGGAAACGTCCGGGTTGATGTCGGTGGCGTCGCCGGCGAGAGCGGGGCTCACGCTGGCAACGACGAGGGTGAGTGCGAATAGCGCGGTAATGGTCGCTTTCGACCGAAGTCTGAATCGCGCCTGTGTCGTTGGAAGCACAGCCGACTCCTTGGTCAGGCCCCGAGTTCGGGACGACTAACCCCGCAGCCAACAGTGACAACTATCGATGTCGACAGGCGTGCGACCAGTTCCGGACAGGATTAATGACCGAACGGTCAGGTTCCGTTCCGCGGGCGCGGCGCTGTCGGTTGACGGCCCGAGTACGGGTCAGCCGGCGTCCTCGGCGAGGTGGGCGACGTCGTCGGCCAGCTCCAGCGTCACGGTGTCCGGAGCGGTCTGCCGGAACGCCGCCACGATGCCGTCGACGGTGGTGTCGAAGGTGTCCAGCGGCACCTCGACCGGCTCCTGATCCCGCGGTACGACGACCAGGTGCCACGCCTGGGCCGGGCCGTTGCCGGGGATCTTGCGCCGTACCGGCAGCATGTCCACGCGCATCAGCTCCACGTCGGGCCACGGGATCGACAGCGTCGACCCGTACCCACGCAGGGTCACGCCGCTCGCGGTGAAGACCAGCAGGTGGGTACGCAGCGGCGGCAGCGCAATCCAGCCCAGCCACACCACGCCGGTGACTATCAGGATCGCCGGCGCCACCAGACGGAGATCCCTACCCGCAGCGGTGCCTATGACCACGGCCGCCACCAGGCCCACCAGGCAGGGAAGCGCGAACAGCAGTGCCAGCACGCCCAGCACCAGGTTGACGATCCTGCCGGTGGACAGCGTGGAGCGGAAAGTGATCTGCACCGGCGGATCGTACCGGTATGGGGTCAGATGCCGTGGCCGCGCCGGTGCAGGGCGGAGACGACGGTCTCGACCTTGACCACGCCGGCGGCGGCGGCCAGTGCGATCGCGGCGCGCGGCTCCCGCCAGCGGGCGCGCATCGCCTTGCGGGCCCAGACGGTGGCGGCGCGGCGTTCCCCCTTCGCGGCGTGCCAGCAGGCGAGCTGCCCGTACACCCGGGCGGCGCCCTGGTCGCTGTCGCCGATCTCGGGATGCCGGTCGAGCATCCACTCCAACGATGCGATCTTGGTGTCGTACGCGTGGGCGAAGCGGGAGCCACGGCCCCAGTGGATGCGTACCAGCGGCAGGTCGACATGCACGATCGGGTGCCGGCGGGCGGCGCGCAGCAGCAGGTCCCAGTCCTCGTTCTGGCTGCCCGGGGCGTCCTCGGCGACCAGCCCGATGCCGTCGATCAGGGCGTCCCGCCACATCACGAACGTCGAGGAGTGCAGCATCGCCATCCGGGAACGGATCAGGTCGGCGAGCCCGACCCGGGACTGCCCGGCGAGCCGGGGGTTGACGCGGTCGGCGTACACGACCTCGATGGCGCAGCTGCAGAACTCCGCGCCGGGCTCGGCGCGCAGCGCGCTGACCTGCTCCCGGAGCTTCTGCGGCGCCCATTCGTCGTCGTCGTCGCAGAACGCCACCAGGTCGGTGTCCAGCGCCCGGATCCCGGTGTTGCGGGTGCCGGCCAATCCGGGGGTACGCGCGTTGCCCAGCACCATCACCGGGTGGCTGCCGGCGCGGGCCAGCAGGAAGTCGGGGCGGCCGCCGTCGTACACCACGATGGTGCGCAGCCGGCCCGGGTAGTCCTGCCGCTGCACCGAGTCCAGGGTGCGGCGCAGCGTCTCAGGCCGGTGGTGGGTCGGGATCACCACGCCGACCGAAGGCCAGAAGTCTCTCGTCGTCCTCATCGCTGAGTCCATCACACGGTCCTCATCACGCGGTCCTCACCGCTGGTAGCCGTACCGGGAGAGCAGGGGGGCGGTCAGCGCGGTCACCAGTCGCCGCTGACCCTCGGGCAGCCCGGTCCGCCACGCGTCGTCGGTACGCAGCGGGATCCGGCCGGTACGGAAGCGCATCGGGTTGCCCGCCGCGCTGTGGTTGCTGGTCAGGTCGACGTGGCCGGGGGCCAGGAAGCCCAGGTCACCGGCGTGAACGCCGGCGAACTCGGCGATCTCCTTCGTGGCCCCGACGGGGTCGTGGACGAAGTCCTCGTACCGCTGCCGGTGCACTGGTACCCCGCTGCGGCCGAGCGCGTCGAGCGCGGCGTTGTGCAGGTTCCACAGCAGCGCGGCGCGCGCCGGGTGGTAGCGGGTCATGTGCTCGCCGTCGGCTTCCGGGCGGCGTACGGTCTTCGTCCACGAGTACGCCACCCCGCGCGGGTCACGTACGAAGTGCACCACCCGCAGGTCGAGCTCCGGCGCCCACCGCAGGCAGTACGCCAGCGACGGATGCTTCGAGGAGTCGATCACGGTGGTCGCGCCGGCCACGTGCGCCGCCGCGGTGTAGAGCCGCCGGTAGTAGCTGGTGTAGAGGCGTACCGCGTCGTACCGGTCCGGGGTCAGCCGAGTGCCGCGCAGCCACGGGATCTGGCGGGTGCGGTCCACCGACGACTTGAGCTGCAGCACCCAGTCGGAGTCCACGGCCTGCCAGCCGCCGAAGGCCGCCGCGCCGACCCGCTGCCAGAATTCACAGGCCGAGAACGCCGCGCCGCAGCCGCACCGCTCGTCGTCGAGCAGGTCGCGCTGCCAGAGGTGCACCACCTCGCCGAGCGGTACGGCGCCCGGGAGCTGTCCGAGGATCCGCTCCGCCAGGGTGGTGCCGCTGCGTCCGAGTCCGCCGAGGAACAGCACCCTCACCTGACCACCGGACACGCCCGACCCCCTTCTCACCGCGAGCGCCCCGGCCGCGGCGGCCTCGGGTCGCCGGCTGCTGCCGGCGGTGTCCGTTGTTGCCGCGCGAGGGGCGCTCGTACTGACCGGTTCAACGAGGCAGGCGGGGCAGTGGATCCGTCTTCGTACGGATTTGCCCAAACTGGTCCGGCAGCCCAAGGACTACGTTATGTTGCCCGCCGTGCACTCAGTGTTGACTCCTCCCGAGCTCGGGTCTCGGGGCAGGGTGGTTTTCGGGCGGCGGCGGGTCGAGCTGGGTGGGGTGGCGTTCCACCCGATGGCCGAACCCGAGGCAGTGCGGTACGTGATCGCGGCGCTCGACCGGGGCGAGGGCGGCACGGTGGTCACCCCCAACGTCGACATCCTGCGGCAGGTACGCCGCGACGCCGCCGCGCGCCGCCTTGTACGCGACGCCGACCTGGTGCTCGCCGACGGCATGCCGGTGATCTGGGCCAGCCACCTGGCCCGTTCCCCGCTCCCGGCCCGGGTCGCCGGCTCCGACCTCATCTGGTCGCTGTGCGCCGCCGCCGCCGACGCCGGCCGCTCCGTCTACCTGCTCGG
>JBOGDG010000146.1:0-7513 GCA_050701655.1 Micromonosporaceae bacterium | reverse complement strand
ATCCGGCGGTAGCGGTCGGGCCGGCAGCTGGCGCCGGCGCGCCGGGTGGGGCGGGGCAGGGGCATCGGCTGGCGGGGGTGGCGTACGGGCTCGCCGCCGGGGTGCTGATCGCGAGCTACACCGTGCTCGACGGCGCCGCGATGCAGGCGTTCGTGATCGCGCCGGTGCTCTTCGACTGGAGCGTCAACGCCATCGGGGCCACACTGCTCAGCCCGTACGCCGCCCGCCGCCGCGACACCGTACGGCAGGTGTGGCGGGACCACCGGCGGGAGGTGCTGACGGTCGCCGTCCTCGGCCCGCTCGGCTACATCATGGTGCTGTACGCCTTCACCATCGCCCCGGTCAGCCTGATCGCGCCGGCTCGGGAGCTGTCCATTGTGGTCGGTACGGTGTTCGGCTGGTGGTTGCTGCGCGAACAGCAGGGGCTCCGCCGACTCGCCGGAGCCGCCGTCGTGGTCGCCGGCGTCGCCGCCCTCGCCCTCTCCTGACGCCTCCCTTCTAGCAGCGAGTTATCGATATAAGCCGCTGCTTCGGGGGTGGGACTGCGAAAAGTAGGCAACCTTGGGTATCAGAGGCGGTCGAGGAGGACGCCGGAGAGGAAGCCGGCGGTCGCCATCAGGCCGATCATCGGGCGACGTTCCTCAGCAGCCTCGGGAAGCATGGAGGACGCGATCATGGTGAGCACCGCGCCGGCGGCGAACGACATCACGACCGTCTGGGCACCGACCGAGGCGTGCCCCAGAGCCCTTATCCGTTCGCCATGCCTCACTTGTGAAGGAAGGTTTGCGCAGGGTCCTGACGCAGGACCAGCGCGAGAGACCGAGCGGGCGCGTCCTGCGGCTGACCTCCGTAGTCAGCCGCACTGCGTCAGGGTGGTGCCGGACCGACTTACGTAGTCAGGGGCCGCGGGATCATGTGCGGCTGAAGACTCGAGTGAGACCGGCGACCACGGCGGTGGTGAGCACCCAGCCGGCAAGGATCAGCAGGTAGCTGATCCACTGCGCGATGCCGGCGGCGCGCCAGGTGTCGTCGTGGCCGAGGTCGATGATCGGCAGTAGCAGGTCCAGGGCATGCATCGCCGAGTGGTACGGCGGCGCCTTGCCCGGGTCGTACGGCGCGGGCGGGCGGTAGTGGAACGTGATCGTTCCCAGCAGCCAGAAGGCGAGGAGCCAGATGGCGGCGAGCCAGTTGCGGTAGCCGTACCCGATCAGTACGTCGAGCACGTATCCGGCGAGTCGCCTTGGCCACGCCAAAGTGGCACGCTGACGGCGATGCTTCTCCAGAAGCACGCGCCGCGCCTGCGGCTCCTGTCCGTGTCGGCGGTAGACGGCGGCGAGCTGTTCGTACGGTTGCGGCTGGAACCCCCCGAGTTGACGCTCCAACCAGGCCAGTCGCTGGCGCACCGACACCGACACATAGATCGCCGACTGGTCTCGCTGGTTCAGCCGCGCGCCCTGCAGTCTGTCGTACTCACAGTGCTCGAGGTCGAGTTCGGCAGGCCATGACTCCGGGTGGTCCACCAGTTCGCCGACCCGCACACCTACGAGCCGTACGCTGCCCACCGGCGGCATGGCGCACAACAGCCACAGCTTTCCGACTCGGGAGCCGTTGAGTGTCAGGGCGGCGCCACCAGGATTCTCGAGGGTGGCGCGCGAGAGATCGATACTGCCGATGGAGGTGTCGATGAGGCTGAGCTCGCCGGTGGCGGTGAATCCGTTGCGTGCGAAGAAGTCGGTGCGGACGGAGAGGTTCTCCGCGGTGAGTGCCGCTCCGCCGGAGTTAGCGAGCGTAGCGCCGGCGAAATTGACTTGACCGAGTTGGGCACCTGAGAGGCTGACCTCCCCGGCGACGTGCAAGTCGAGTCCTATCACTGCGCCGTTGACCGTGAGGTTGTAGGCGTTGAGTGCGTTCTCGCCGGGATTGTCGAGGGTGGCATTCGAGAGGTGGAAGTCGCCGCCGATCGCGGCGCCGCCGAGCCAGACCGCCCCGATGGCGGTGAACCCGTTGTCCGCCAGGAGGCTGCCGCTGACAGTGAGTCGATCGCCGACCAGTGCCTCGCCGTGTGGATCGTTCAAGGTGCTTCCGGACAGGTCGAGGTCACCCCCGATGCGGGCGTTTTCAACGTTGACCGTCCCACCGACTCGGGTCGCCCTGCATGTGAGGTCGCCTCTGAGTTCCAGCAACCGAGCGCTCAGCGCGGGCAGGCGGCAGTCATCAAGCGACAGGTTCGGTGCCTGTGCCTCGGTGAGATCCGGCGCATGTTCGAACCAGCACCGTCTGAACGACATCGGAACGGCGATCTTCGCGTGAGCCAGGTCCAGCGCCCCGGTGATCTTGGCGCCGACCAGCTTGAGCGCGGCGCGGGGGGATGCGGCGCCGTCGACGGGGCGGGCAAGCTGGTCGGCGAGAACGTCGGCGCGTACGGTCCGGGCGGGCGACCACCTCCCGCCTTTGGAGACCTGCGTACGGCCGCCGCCGGTCAGGTCAACCTCCATGCCGGCGAGCAGGCCGTCGATCAGCCGGCGCTCAGGATCGGTCGGATTACCCGTCACAGCGTCCATGCTGGACGAAACGGCATCGGCTTGTCTGTCCTATTCGCGCTAGTCGTCGGACAGCCGGCCCGATGTCACGGCTTTGCGGAACTCGCCGTTCTGTACGCCGTCGAGGAAGCAATCCCACTCGAAGGCGGTGAAGACCAGCGGGAGCTGTTCGGGGTGCTTGGAGTCGCGGACCGCGACATGGCTGCCCAGGTCGGCGACCTCGACACATCCACCGTTGGTGGAGGACTTCCGGCTCTTCTTCCAGACGGCCCGGGAGAGGTCGAGGTCCACGGCTGCGCTCCTAGTCGGCTGGTAAGTCTCGCAGTGCGGCCGCGATCAGCTTCACGGACGCCGGTGGGCTGAGCGCCGCCGCGGTCAAGTGGTTGTACGCAACATTACACCGCTGGACATCGACCGATCGCTCCATATAGATCCCGCCGGCCTGGCCTTCGACGTAAACCACCGGCGAGCGGGCGTCGTCGCCCAACTCGAAGATGGTGAACCGGGTGAACCCGGTGAGCAGGCTGTCGAAGTCCTGTTCAGACAGCGATGTCGCCTGGGGCCTCGTGGAGGAACTGGAGCATCCGATCGGGGATCTCGACGTGCCGGAGGACGGAGTCAGGGGCGGGGAAATTCGCCGTTGGCGACACCGTCGAGGAAGCACTCCCACTCGAAGGCGGTGAAGACCAGCGGGGGCTGTTCGAGGTGCTTGGAGTCGCGGACCGCGACATGGCTGCCCAGGTCGGCGACTTCTACGCAGCCGCCGTTGGTTCCAGACCTACGGCTCTTCTTCCAGACGGCGCGGGAGAGGTCGATGTTCACGGGTGTCCTCCTAGGCGGCTCACATGTCTCGGCGCGCCGCCTCGATCAGCTTGGCTGACCGGGGTGGGCTCAGCGCCGCTGCGGTCAGGTGGTTGTACGCAACGTTACACCGCTGGAGATCGACGCTCCGTTCCAGATACAGCCCGCCTGCCTGGCACTCCACATACACAACGGATGAGCGGATCTCGTCGTCGAAGTCGAAGACCGTGAAGGCGCCGAACGCCCCCGGGTGGCCGCCGTGGTTGAACGGCACGACCTGCAACGTGACCTGCTCTGAGACAGCGCGCAGATGGTCGAGTTGTCGGTGCATGACCTCCGCGTCCCCAACCGCTCGACGCAGGACCGCCTCATCCAGCACCACCCACAACTCGGGCGGCTCGTCACCATGAAGAACCCGCTCCTGACGCGCCATTCGGATCTTCACCTGTCGCTCGACCTGTTCGGCGGTGGAGCCCGGTGCGATCGTGCTTTGCAGGGCGGTGGCGTAGTCCTCTGTTTGGAGGAGGCCGTGGACCATGAGTGGCTCGAAGATGCGGATCGAGGTGGCCGACGACTCCAGGCCGAGGAAGGTGCCGAACGAGTTCGGCACGCGGCCGAACTTCGACCACCAGCCCCGCTGCTTGCCGAGCTTCTGCAGCTCGAACAGCGAGTCCTGGGCCGCCTGGTCCACCTGGTAGAGGTCGAGCATCAGCATCAGCTCGGCCTTGATCACGCCGACGTACCCGGCCTCGAGCTTCTTGACCTTGGACTCGGAGCAGTCCAGCTTCTCGGCGACGTCCGCCGCGGTCAGCCCGGCGGCGTCGCGTAGCCGGCTCAGCTCCTGACCGAGCTGCCAGCGAGGGATTGTCGGGCCGGAGACCTTGGACATGCTGTTCCTCCATGGCGCGGGTCGGGGTGACACGCAACCTAGCAGAGCCATTCAGGGCTCGCGACCCTGTAGCGAAATCTTCCATGGAAGATTGACAGACCAAACAGGTGGTGCCAGTGTGTTGGCAAACAGGCGCACTGAGTAACCACAAGGGGAGTCAGATGGACGAGCAGCCGGCGGGTCGCGGTCCGGGTGGGCAGTCGACCGACCGGGGGTGGTGGGACGGGCCGCACGTCACGTACGAGACCGGCCAGCGGGTGCAGGCGGTGGCGCTGGTGATGCTCAAGCACCAGATCGTGCCGGAGCTTGGCGTCTGCCGTGCGTGTGGTCGCCTGCCAGCCGCCGAGCTGCCGCTGTTCGGGCTGCGCTGTGACGTGGCGGTGGAGCAGTGGCGGGTGACCTGGGCGACGCTGCGCCGGCTGGTGGACGCGGGATCGGCGGCGAGAGAGCGGGCACCCGTACCCCCGACTCATGAGCGGAAGCGGCGATGACCGCGAGGTACGCCGTGATCCTGACCCGGATCCGGGCGGAGTCACGCCGGGACGAGCGGAGCAGGCCGGAGTCGTTGATCTGCCGGTGCGAATTCGAGGAATGGGACAGCGCGCTGCGCACCGCGCGGCAATGGGCGGCCACGCCGCCGGTGCGCACCGGCCGGGAGCGGGTGAAAACCCTGCGGTTCAGATGAGCGGCTTCGCCATCAGGAGGTCGTCGACGTAGGCACCGTCGATCAGGAAGGCTTCGCGGTTGTGGCCTTCCACGACGTACCCGTGGCGTTGGTAGAGGCGCTGCGCGGCGGTGTTGGTGGCCAGCACGTGCAGGATGAGCTTGCGGCCGCCGTGCGCGCGGGCGTACTCCTCGGCGGCGGTGAGCAGGGCGCTCGCGATGCCGAGCTGGCGGGCCGACTCGGCGACCAGCAGGCCGAAGATCCCGAGCACATGTGCGCCTTCCGGCACGTTGTTGGCAGGGCGCATCCGTACGTATCCGACCACGGCGCCGTTGAGCTCGGCGACCAGGTGGGACTCGGGAGTGTCCCGCTCGTCGAAGAACGACTCCTGCTCCCACGCCTGCGCCCGGAACGACGGGAACGACGTGCCCGCCGGCCACGCCACCCGGTCGAGCTGCAGCAGCGTCGCTTCGTCGCTCGGCACGGCGGGCCGGACCGCCATAACCTCAGCCGACATCGGGCAGCGCGGGGCCGATCACGTCATCCGCGTCCACGATGTGGTACGCGTACCCCTGCTCGGCGAGGAAGCGTTGCCGGTGCGCGGCGTAGTCGGTGTCGATGGTGTCGCGGGCGACCACGGTGTAGAAGTGCGCCTGCCGGCCGTCCACCTTGGGGCGGAGCACCCGGCCGAGCCGCTGCGCCTCCTCCTGGCGGGAGCCGAACGTACCGGAGACCTGGATCGCCACCGCCGCCTCGGGCAGGTCGATGGAGAAGTTGCCGACCCGGCTCACCACCAGCGTCTTCAGCTCCCCTGCGCGGAACGCGTCGAAGAGCCGCTCCCGCTGCTTGTTGGTGGTGGAGCCTTCCACGATCGGCGCGTCCAGGTGCTCGGACAGCTCGTGCAGCTGGTCGAGGTACGCCCCGATCACCAGCACCTGGTCGCCCTGGTGCCGGTGTACCAGCGCCTCCACGGCGGGCAGCTTGGTACGCGCGGTGGAGCACACCCGGTAGCGCACATCGGCCTCGGCGGTGGCGTACGCCATCCGCTCGGCGTCGGTCAGCGTCACCCGCACCTCGACGCAGTCCGCCGGCGCGATCCAGCCCTGGGACTCGATGTCCTTCCACGGGGCGTCGTACCGCTTCGGGCCGATCAGGGAGAACACGTCACCTTCGCGGCCGTCTTCGCGTACCAGAGTGGCGGTCAGACCCAGCCGGCGACGGGCCTGCAGGTCCGCGGTGAACCGGAAGATGGGTGCCGGCAGCAGGTGCACCTCGTCGTAGATCACCAGCCCCCAGTCCCGCGCCCCGAACACGTCCAGGTGCGCGAAGACGCCCTTCCGCCGGGTGGTCAGCACCTGGTACGTCGCGATGGTGACCGGCCGGATCTCCTTGCGCTCGCCGGAGTACTCGCCGATCTCCTCCTCGGTCAGCGAGGTACGCGCGATCAGCTCCCGCTTCCACTGCCGCCCGGCGACCGTGTTGGTGACCAGGATCAGGGTGGTGGCCTGCGCCTGCGCCATCGCGGCGGTGCCCACCAGTGTCTTGCCGGCGCCGCACGGCAGCACCACCACACCGGAGCCGCCAGCCCAGAACGAAACCACCGCCTGCTTCTGGTACGGCCGCAGCGACCAGCCGTCCTCGCGCAACGCGATCGCGTGGGCTTCGCCGTCGACGTAGCCCGCCAGGTCCTCGGCGGGCCAGCCCAGCTTCAGTAGCGACTGCTTCAGCCGCCCCCGCTCCGACGGGTGTACGGCCACCGTGTCGTCGTCGACCCTCGCCCCCAGCATCCCGGCGAGCTTCTTCGACTTGGTGACCTCGACCAGCACCGCCCGGTCGAACGCCCGCAGCACCAGCCCGTGCGTGGGGTGGTTGGCGAGCTGGAGCCGGCCGTACCGGCCCATGGTCTCGGCGACGTCGACCAGCAGCGCATGCGGCACGGGGTAGCGGCTGAACCGGAGCAGCGCGTCCACCACCGACTCGGCGTCGTGCGCCGCGGCCCGCGCGTTCCACAGCCCCAGCGGCGTCAACCGGTACGTGTGCATGTGCTCGGGCGCGCGCTCCAGCTCGGCGAACGGCGCGATCGCCATCCGGCAGGCATCAGCCTCGGGATGGTCCACCTCGAGCAGCAGCGTCTTGTCGGACTGCACGATCAGGGGTCCGCCGGTCACGGTGTCAGGCCTCTCGCGTCGGGGTGCGGGCATTCCAGTGTCCCTCACCGCACCGACAGTTCCGCGCGAGGCATGACGCGGCCGGCGCGGGGGCATGACGCGGGCCGGCGCCGAGTGGCACGAAGCCGGGAGCACCCGTGCCGGCGATCAAGGCAAAGTTCTGATCACGGCGGCAACCATCGGGGGCGTCCCAGGCGTGTAAGTGGCATCTGGGGCGGCATGGGGAGGAGATCACGATGTGGCGTACCACTCGCACCGCGGTCTTCTCGCTCGCCGCCGCTGCGGTCGTGGCGCTCGGCGCCGCGACGTACGCGTTCGGGGTGGAGCCCGGCCGGCAGGCGAGTTTCGCCGGCGGGGCACCACCCACGGGGACGAGCGCGTCACCACCGCAACGGCCCGGCTCACCGTCCGCCACGGGGGAGGACGGCGGGCCGGGCCCCCCTGGTTCACC
>JBOGDG010000145.1:0-7564 GCA_050701655.1 Micromonosporaceae bacterium | reverse complement strand
CCGCAGATCTTCCAGCCGCCTTCCTGGATCAGGTCGAACGTGATCGTCGCGCTGTGGTCCTTCGTCTGACCCTGGTACGTGATCTTCAGGTCGACGTCGACGTCCACCTCGGCCTTGCTGCCGTCGTTGGACTTCTCCACCGGCGTACCCCAGCTGATATCGACGTCGACATCCTCACCGGAGCCGAAGTCGTTGCCACCGAACCCGTTGTACGAGGAGTCGTTGATCAACTTCTGGCAGACGTAGTCCCTCGCCTCGGAGGCGTCCTGGTCCTGCGCCGCATTGAGGTATCCCTCCACCGACGCGACCGGGGTGGTGGTGCTGCCGCCACTGAAGATGAAGAGCGCGCCGACAACGCAGATCAGGAGCACTACCACGCCACCGCCGACGAGCCCGAGGATCAGGCCGGTGTTGCTCTTCTTCGGCGCCGGGTATCCGGGGCCGCCGTAGCCGGGCTGGCCGTACCCCTGCTGGGGGCCGTATCCGGCGGGTGGCCCGCTGGGCGGACCGTAGCCGGCCGGCGGACCGCTGGGCTGGCCGTACGGGTCGCCGTAGCCGGGCTGGCCGTAGCCGCCGGGGGGCTGCTGCCCGCCGTAACCGGGCTGCTGACCGTACGGGTCGCCGTAGCCGGGCGGACCGCTGGGCTGGCCGTACGGGTCGCCGCCGTACCCGGGCTGACCGTACGGGTCGCCGTAGCCGCCGCCGGGCGGGCCGTATTGGCCGGGTGGTTGGGTCATTTCCTCCCCCGAAGGGTAGTGCGGGCCCTTGGCATCGCGCCCAGGGTCAACGGGCAGTAGGCCGGCGCGATGCGCTCGCACCGGGTTGGTTACCGCTGTTGGTTACGGCGAGTGGCCGCCGCCGGGCAGACTATTCCCCCGGGACGGGCCACGTCCAACCCGACATTCCGTAACCGCCCTCGTCATCGGACAGCCACGACGTGCGGATCAGCTCATCGTCCAGACCGCGGCCGCGCCCACCAGCACGCCGAGCACGAACGCCATCACAGCGGTCACGCTGAGTAGCCCGATCGGCAGTTTCCCGCCGGTCCTGGTCGCCGGCTCGGCGCTGGCCCGCCCGTACGTGGTGGCCTGCGGCATCGCGACGCCCGCAGGTGTGGTGGTGCCGAACTGCACCGGCCGCGGCGACTGGTAGTCCGGCGGCACCGACGCGGCACCGCTGGCCGCCCGGCCGGAAGCCGCCTGGCCGGAAGCCGGCGCGGCACGGCCGGCACCAGGGGACGGAGTGTCCGCGCCGCCGCGGGAGCGGGCTGGCGCGCCCCGTACCCCCGACTTGGAGGGTTTGGGCGCGGCAGATCCGGTGGCGTCCGGGGCCGCCCACAGCGGCTGCCCGGGCACCAGTTCGGGCGGCTTCGCGGGCTCCGGTGGCTGCGTCATGGGCGACACAGTAGTGGCGGCGCGCCAGCCCAGGGGACCGGTCGCGTTAGGGTGCCGACATGCAGAAATGGGAGTACGCCACAGTGCCGCTGCTGGTGCACGCGACGAAGCAGATCCTCGACACCTGGGGTGAAGACGGCTGGGAGCTGGTCGCCGTGATCCCGGGCCCCAACTCCGAGCAGCTGGTCGCCTACCTGAAGCGTCCCAAGGGAGCCTCAGCGTGAGTGATCCCCGAGCCAAGCTGAAGGAGCTGGGGCTGCGGCTGCCCGAGGTGGTAGCGCCGGTGGCGGCGTACCTGCCTGCGGTGCAGACCGGCAACCACGTGTACGTCTCCGGCCAGGTCCCGATGGTGGACGGCCAGCTTGCCGCCGCCGGCAAGGTGGGCGACGGGGTGTCCCCGGAGCAGGCCAAGGATCTGGCGCGGGTGTGCGCGCTGAACGCGCTCGCCGCGATCGACTCGCTGGTCGGGCTGGAGCGGGTGACCAAGGTGGTGAAGCTGGTCGGCTTCGTCGCCTCCGCACCCGGCTTCACCGGTCAGCCTGGCGTGATCAACGGTGCCAGCGAGCTGTTCGGCGCGGTGTTCGGCGAGGCCGGCCAGCATGCCCGCAGCGCCGTCGGGGTGGCGGAGCTGCCGCTCGGTGCCCCGGTCGAGGTCGAGGTCGTCGTCGAGGTCAGCTGACCGCGCCGATCAGAAGTAGTCGAGCAGGTACGGCTGCGCCGCGAACACCGCGTCCAGGATCGGGTCCGGGGCGGCGCCGTCGACCAGCCCGGCGGCGCGCAGCGTGGGCAGCGGGGCGCCGGCGTACAGGGCGGCGAGGCCGCGGGGGCCGAGCCGGAGCTCTGCGGGGGCGTCGAGCTGTTCGGCTTTGCCGGTGCCGTCGGCGACGGTGAGTTGCCAGCTGCCGGTGTTGGCGGCCAGCTCCGGATCCTCCAGCGAGAAGGTGACCTGAGCGTCGACCCCCGCCGGGTAGCCGCGACCGTTGAGGGCGGCGGCGACGTCGACCACGCGGAACATCCACCGCTTCTCGTCGTACGGCTTGACCACCTCTTCCCGGGTCAGCCAGCGCAGCGGATCGGTGGGGCCGATGCACGCCCTGACCTGCTTCGCGACCGAGGAGCCGCTGCCGACCAGCGCCCACAGCGCACGCGCCGTCGCGCCGGAGCCGGCCACCAGCTCGTCCACCTCGAGGTCCTGCCCTTCCCAGTGGTACGCCAGGAACCCGTCCTCCGCGAGGTACGCGAACGGCTCGTCCTCGGCGAGCCACTGGCGTACCTCCGGCTCGTCCCAGTCGATCGGGCCACTGGTACGGGCGGCGGCGTGCACTCCGCGTACCACCTCGAGGATCGCGGCGGCGTCGCCGGGACTGACCCGGCGTACCGGGACCGGGCCGGTACCCAGCCCGCGCAGCGCCTCGGCGGGGACGGTGACCAGATGCTGCGCGCCGGCGAACTCCCAGCCGGCGGCCCGGTAGAGCGGGACCGTCGCCGGGTACAGCGCGGTGAGCGGGAACCCCAGATCGGCGGCGCGGCCCAGGATCCCGAGCATCAGCTGCCGCCCGACCCCGCGTCCCCGTGCCTCGGGTGCCACCACGACGCCACCGACGCCCGCCATCGGCAGGCTGCGGCCCTGCCACCACTGCCGGAACCGGTTGATCCGGCCCACCGCCACCAGCTGTCCGGCGTCGTAACAGCCGAGCGCCAGCCGGTCGTCGATGCTGCGCCGCCAGCGTGTCCGCCAACTCTCGTGGCGCGCCTCGGGGAGCACCCCGAAGGAGCGGGTACGGATGTCTAAGGCGGCATCGAGGTCGGCCGGGTCCAGATCACGGGTCTCCACGGCCCCACGCTAACCGGGGCGGCAACCCGATGTCCCCGGCCCCGCCCCGGGTGCGGCCCGCCTCGCCCGGGATGCGGCTACCGGAGCCCGGATGCGGCTACCGGACGAGCAGGGTGAGCAGGCGGTCCAGGTCGGCGGCGGGGTCGGTGGTGAGGCCGGTGTGCACCGGGCCGGCCTGCAGGATCGTGCTGCGCGGCGCGGTCAGCCAGCGGAAACACTCGCCTGGCCGCATCGGCTCGCCGCCGGCGGTGCCCTCGGCGCAGGTGTGTTCCCAGGAGTGCAACGCCTCGCGTACGGCGGCCAGGTCCACGGTGGGGTCCAGCGCGCGTACCCGGGGCTCGTCGAGGTGGGTACGCGCGGCGAGGAAGTCCCGCCGCTGGCAGTA
This sequence comes from Micromonosporaceae bacterium, assembly GCA_050701655.1. GTDB lineage: Bacteria > Actinomycetota > Actinomycetes > Mycobacteriales > Micromonosporaceae > WHSM01. Next base: position 3,951 of record JBOGDG010000145.1, on the reverse strand, counting down.
GAGCACCACGCCGACGTTGACCAGCTCGCCGCGTTCGACCCGGGGGACCAGCCGGATCACGGCGTACTCGAAGGGGTCGCGACTCATGCTCTCGCGACTCATGCTCTCGCGACTCATGCTCTCGCGATTCATACTCTCGGGCTCATGCGGCGGCCGCCGTGGGGAGCCAGCGGGCGGTGTCGGCGACCCGCGCCGTGAGGTGCTCGACGTACGCGGTGCGGCCGGCGGCGGGGTCCTCGAAGCCGGCGGTGACCAGCCAGGTGTCAGGCACCTCGGCGAGCACCTCGGTGAGCAGCTCGCGGGTGACCAGCGGCGCGAGCCGGGCATCGGCGCCAGCCAACGCGGTGGCGTGCCGGGCTAGCACGTGGTCGGTCGCGTCGTACGGGCGGTGCACGGCAGCCGCCGCCCGCGGCCAGTTGTGATGGAAGTACAGCGAAGCGCCGTGGTCGATCAACCACAGGGTGCCGTGCCAGACCAGCAGGTTCGGATTGCGCCAACTGCGATCCGGGTTCGAGGTGTACGCGTCCAGCCACAGCACGCTGGACGCGAGCTCGGCGCCGACCGGGTGCACGTACGGGTCGAAGCCGAGCGCGCCGGGCAGGAAGTCCACGCCGAGGTTGGTGCCGCCGCTGGCGTACAGCAGGTCCTGGACCTCCTGGTCGGGCTCGGCGCGGGCGATCACCGGGTCGATCTCGATCAGCGTCAGCTCCGGCACGTTGAGGCCGAGCCGGCGCGCCAGCTCCCCGGTGATCACCTCGGCGATCAGCGCGCTCGGGCCCTGCCCGGCGCCGCGGAACTTCGCGACGTACGTGCCGAGGTCGTCGGCCTCCACGATCCCGGGCAGCGAGCCGCCCTCGCGCAGCGGCGTCACGTACCGGACCGCCGTCACCTGCCGCAACATGATCGCCACCCTAACCTCGCCACTGCCGTCCGGAGGGCATGCGGACGGTACCGGGGAGGACGGGGTGGGACGGGCTCGGTGAGTGGGGCGCAGCGCCGTACGATCGCTGCATGAGTACCGGGGGGCACCTGACATCGCCGGCTGCCCGGTTGGCGGCGGCTCCGCCGTCATGGGCGACGTTGGCGCTCGCCCCGAACCCAGGGCCGATGACCCTCGACGGCACCAACAGCTGGATGCTGCGCGCCGCCGGCCATGCCGGCACGGTGGTGGTCGACCCGGGGCCGCTCGACGAGCCGCATCTCGCCCGGCTCGCCGCCCACCCGGTCGAGCTGGTGCTGATCACCCACGGGCACTTCGACCACACCGAGTCGATCGACCGGTTCGTGGAGCTGACCGGGGCGCGCGTACGGGCGAAGGACGCCGAGTGGTGCCGGGGTGGAGAGCCGCTGGCGGTCGGTGAGGTGATCTCGGCGGGCGGGCTCGATCTGCGCGTGGTCGCGGCGCCCGGGCACACGGCCGACTCGGTGGCGTTCGCGGTGGCCGGCGACGAGCCGGGGGTGCTCACCGGGGACACCGTGCTGGGTCGCGGTACCACCGTGGTGACCTGGCCCGACGGCGACCTCGGCGACTACCTGGCCAGCCTGGCGCGGCTCTCCGCGCTCGGCCCGGTGCCGGTGCTGCCCGGCCACGGGCCCGCACTCGCCGACTGCGCCGGGGCGGCCGATCACTACCTCGCGCACCGCGCCGAACGTCTCGACCAGGTACGCGGCGCGCTGCGGGCGGGCGCCCGTACCCCCGGGGAGGTGGTGGCCACCGTCTACGCCGAGGTGGACCGCGGCCTGTGGCCCGCCGCCGAGATGTCGGTACGCGCGCAGCTGGCGTACCTCGCCGAGCTCGGCGAGCTGGAGCCCGAGGTGGTCGCCGACCCCGGCCCGGGTGAAACCGCGACCGAGCCATGATCTGCCTGGTCTGCGGCACGGTGCCGGTCCCGGGAGCCCGGTTCTGCCACCACTGCGGAGCCGCGCTGCAGGCCGCCGCCGCGGCGCCAACCACCGAGCGCCGCGTGGTCACCGTGCTGTTCGGCGACCTGTCCGACTTCACCGCCTGGGCCGAGGATCTGGACCCGGAGCGGGTGGGCGCGGTCACCGACCGGGTGCTCGCCGCGCTGGCCCGCGCCGTGACGATGTTCGGCGGCCACGTCGACAAGCTCACCGGCGACGGGATCATGGCGGTCTTCGGCGCGCCGGTCGCCCACGAGGACGATCCAGAACGCGCGGTCCGTGCCGCGCTCGCCATGCAGCGGGCGGTACGCAAGGTGCTCGACGTCGAGCAGGGCGGCGGCGTACCGCTGGGGCTGCGGGTCGGGCTGAACACCGGCGTGGTGGTGGCCGGCGTACAGGCCAAGTTGGAGTACACGGTGATCGGCGACACCGTCAACACCGCCGCCCGGCTCGCCGACGCGGCCAGCATCGGCGCGGTGTACGCCGGCGCGCGTACCTCCGCCACCACCCGGCACCTGGCGGCGTGGCGGCAGCTGCGGCCGCTGCGGCTGAAGGGCAAACGGGCGCCGGTGGCGGCGTACGAGCTGCTCGGGCTGCACGACGCCCCCGGCACCCGCTCCGGGCTCGGCGACGAGGCCCCGTTCGTGGGGCGGGAGACCGAGCTGGGGCGGTTCGCCAGCCGGCTCGCCGAGGTGGTCGACCGGGCCGAGCCGCGGGTGCTGATGCTCACCGCCGAGGCCGGCACCGGGAAGACCCGGTTCGCCGCCGAGGCCGGCAAGTACGCCACCGAACACGGAGCCCGGGTGCTGTCGGTACGGTGCGCGGCGTACGGGGAGAACCGCCGGCTGGCGCCGCTCGCCGACCTGGTACGCACCGCCGCCGGCCTCTCCGTCGACGACCCGGAGAGCGGGGACGCCGCCACCGTCGCGGCCCGGCTGATCCGGATCGCCAGCCGGCTGGACCGGATCCGGCTGGAGGCGGCCGGCGCCGGCACGAGCGGCGTCGCCACGGCCGCCGGGGTCGTCGCCGGGGCCGCCTCGGCCGGCACTGCCACGTCCGCCGGGGCCACCACGGCCGGCATCGCCACGGCCGCCGGCATCAGCGCTCACCCGGTGGTGCGGGTGCCGCTGCTGTTGACGTTGCTGGGGCACGGCGAGCACGTGGAGCGGCGTACCACCGGGGAGTTCTCCACCAGCGGGGCCGGTGGCGGCGAGGAGCTGCGTGGCACTCCCGGCAGCGGTACGGAGACGCCCCGGCGCAGCGGGGCACGGCGTACCGACCTAGGGGACGGGCGGGACGGCGAGGCGGTGCCGGCGGCGGTCGCCGAGCTGCTGTCCGGGCTGGCCACCGAGTCGCCGCTGGTGGTGGTGGTCGACGACTTACACGACGCCACCAAGGACGCGGTGGACGCGCTCGGCACCACCCTGACCGCGCTCACCGGCCCGGTGCTGGTGCTGCTCACCGGCCGGCCCGAGCTGGTACGCAAGACCGGCACCCTGGCCCGGCTCTCCGACGCCGAGGTGCACGCGCTCTCGCCGCTACGGGGCGCCGACGCGGCACGGCTGCTGACCGCGTACCTCAACGGCGGGAAGCTGCCGCCGGCCGACGAGAACCGGCTGCTCGCCACCGCCCAGGGCAACCCGTTCTACCTCGCCGAGCTGGTCACGCTGCTGGTGGAGCGGGGGATGCTCACCGGCGGCGCCGACGGCTGGGTGCTGGCGCCCGGCTCGCTGTCCGGCAAGCTGCTCTCCCGGGATCTCGCCGCGGTGCTCGCCGCCCGGATCGACGCGCTGCCACCGAACGCCCGTACGCTGCTGCGGGACGCCGCCGTGGTCGGCGACACCGTACCGGCGGGGGCGCTGGAGGCGTTGCAGAGCGGCCACACCGGGGTCGCCGCGGTGGAGTCCGAACGCGCCGTCGCCGAGCTGCTGGCCCGCCGCATGCTGCGCCGCCGTACCGCCGGGGGGTACGCCTTCGTCACCCCGCTGATGCGCGAGGCCGCGTACGGCGGGGTGGGGCGGGCGGTGCTCGCCGAGCAGCACGCCACAC
>JBOGDG010000144.1:0-7564 GCA_050701655.1 Micromonosporaceae bacterium | reverse complement strand
TATGCCGACGTCTCGACGCTGAAGACCAGACCGCCAGGCGCCAATACCGACAACATCGGCATAGTTCCAAGGTCGGCATAGGACTTCAAATGCCGACGTCGGCATTTGATGTCCCACGACCAGATCTCGTTCGGCCCGCTGGCCAGCAGTTCGGGTTTGACCTTCGGCGGGTGGGTGGCCTGGCGGCGGCGTTCGCGCACCTCACCGGCCTCGCGCAGGATCCGGTACATGGTCGCTTCCGAGCACAGGTAGACGCCCTCGTCCAACAGTTTGGCGTACACGGTGGCTGGTGCCTCGTCGACGAACCGTTGCGAGTGCAGCACCTGCAGCACCTGGGCCCGTTCGGCGCCCGACAGCGCCCGAGGCTGCGGCCTGCGCTGCCTGACCGGCCGCGTTGGTGGCCGCGGCGTGGCGCGGTGCTGGCGGTACCAACTGGCCTGCGCCCGGCCGGTGACCTTGCACGCCGCCCGCTTGCCGATCAGCGGGGCCAGCTCTGTGATCGTGGCGTCGATCATGGTGTGGGCTCGCTCCCGCTGCTCGGGCTGTCGGTCGCGAGTTCGCCCAACAGCGCGGAGAGCTTTCCCTGCACCTCGATCACCTTGCGGGCCTTGATCAGCTCGGCCTGCAAACGCTCGTTCTCCCGACGTAGCTTGGCGTTCTGTCGATCCCGCGGATCCGCCGCGGGCCGGCCCGGCGACGCGGCCAAGGCGGCGAGCCCCGCCTGATCGCGTTGCTGCCGCCACGCCGAGATCAGCGACGTGTACAGACCCTCCCGCCGCAGAAGGGCGCCCTTGCCCGCCTTGTCGAGGCTGTCGTACTCAGCCAGGATCCGCGCCTTGTACGCCGCCGGGTAGGTCCGTGACCGGGCCCTGGCCGGCACCTGCGGATCGGTGCCGCATCTGAGGTTGAACTCATCCGAGGAGATCTCCTAACCCGCCCTCACGGGTCAAAGTTTCACGTCATCACCATGCCTCGGCTGAGCTTGACAGAGAGGGGTGCCTGGCAGGCGAGTGGCACCCATCTCGGTGGTGCCCTGGTTCAGCTCGCCGGCTCGACCCGGCAGTAGGTCATCGCCGCCCGCGCCAATCTGCTCGGTGAGCAGCAGCGTGCCGTTGCATAGGGAGCCGAACCAGTGTGACGCGGCCGCGGCACCTTGGACAGCGGCAGCGCCGCACATGACGGGACCGTCTCGCGGCCACTGCTCGCTGTATGGTGATGCGCGCATCGGCACGGTCGTCCCGGCGACCGTCGTCGAGAGACTCTCTCTACTGGGGACAGGCATGGTGGATGCCTCGCTGAGGATGATGGGGGGTGAGCCATGAGCGCCGTGAATGTCTGTCCACAATGTCAAGTCGCGCTGCCCGCCGTCGCTGTTCAGTGCCCGCGGTGCGGGCAGGTGGCGAGCGCCGGAGTGTTCGTGCGGCCGAAGCGGGTGCGGTGGCGAACCATGGCAGCCCTCGTATCCGTGGCAGGTATCCTCTTGGCCGCTGTGGGAACAGTTGTCTGGTGGGCGACTCGGCCGGAGCCTGCCGCTCCGTCACCCGCGTACGAGGCTAGGGGCCAGATCATTGTTGACGGTGTTCCCGCGGCCACGAGTGACTGGATCGACGGCGCCGACATGTACCAGCGGAGGTATCCGTCGGCCTCCTACGCCCATGCAGTGGGGTTCGTCTCGATCGCTGGCGCCAGCGGCGTGGAGGCGGCCGAGAGCGACTTTCTGGCCGGCGGGGCCGATCCGGGTGAACGACGGGTGGTGCTCAGCCTGGACCGACGCGTTCAAGGAGCGGCGCACCGCGCGCTGGGCCGGGGCTCACGAGGCGCCATCGTGGCTCTGGACCCGCGCACCGGGGCGATTCTGGCGATGGTGTCCGCTCCGGGTTTCGACCCGAACTCGCTCACCGACGCGGACGCTGGAGCGGCGGCCGCGGCGTACGGGACGATGCGGGACGAACCTGGCCGGCCCTTGGTCAACCGCGCGGTATCGCAGCCGACGCAGCCTGGCGGCAGCTTCATGACCATCGCGTCGGCCGCCGCGCTGCGAAGCGGCTTGACTCCCGACGCCCGCATCCCGGGTGGAGCGACGTACCAGCTGCCTGGAAGCGCCGTGTCGGTGCGCAATCCGGGCGGCAGGGCGTGTCCCGACACGGTGACTCTGACACAGGCACTTGCCCTGTCCTGCCACACGGCATTCGCCCGGCTCGCCGCTGAACGACTGGGATCCGAGGGTATCGCCTCGGTCGCCAAGGCGTTCGGGTTCGGCGAACCTCCCGAACTCGCTCGGGATGACCGGAACGCGACCGGGGTGGCGGCTAGTCAGGTCGGCGAGGTGCCCGACGCCTCGGCCGCGGCCATGACCGCTCTCGGTCAGCGGGACGTGCGGATGACGCCGCTGCAGGGCGCTCTGGTCGCAGCCGCGATAGCGAACAATGGGACGCTGATGCGTCCGTATCTCGTCGAGAAGCTGACCGAAGGTGACCGAACGGTGCACACGGCTGAGCCGCAGACGCTTCGGCGAGCGGTCACGCCCGATGTCGCGGCGAAGCTGCGCGACATGATGAGCACCGTGGTCGCTGTTGGCGTGGGCCGGGACGCCCAGGTCGACGGCGCGGACATCGGCGGCATGCCAGGTGTCGGGCAGACCGCCGACGGGGCCTACCAGTGGTTCATCGGGTACGCCGCGCAGAAGGACGAGCCGCGGGTCGCCGTCGCCGTCGTGCTGGAAGGCGCGAAGGACCAGAACCAGGCGACGCTCATTGGCGGCGCCGTCATGCGATCCGCGTTATAGCGCCCGGGGGCGTTCACGCACGGTCTTGAGCCCGTGTCCGCAGTGACACAATCGACCAGCCCGGTCCGCGATTCGGGGAGGAACCGCGGTGCTCTGCGCCAGCTGCGGCCATCAGGCCGAGCCACACCAGCCGATATGCGTCCACTGTGGCGCGCCCGTCGTGCCCCAGCAGCCTACGTCCGCTCCTCCCGCCTCGCCCGCGAACGTCTCCGGTACGGCCGCTGACAGCTGGCTGCTACATGCGCGCTGCATATACGAAGTTTGTTGCTCGCGACGAGCCTCAGGTGAGGATCATTAGCATCCGCTGCGGCGACCGTGGGCGCCGATGGAGAGCTGTCTATAGAGCGAGATGGGCGCTGTTGTGGCCTCCTCCGTTCGAACGGTCTCGGGTTATGCCTCGGCCAGACTTCCGGTCGCTCCGGATTTGTCCCACGCAAGAGCGGAGGCTGGCGGCGCGACCTCACGGGGCAGTCGCTGGCTGGCGTCCCGAAGCGCCGCTAGACCGCGGGCGATCAGCGGCTGGCGGTCGCTGCCGCAGCGTACGCAGCTGAGGATGTGCCGGGACGGCGCGGGCTCGCGGAGCGCGTACGCCGAAGGCACCGGCGCCAGCCAGGGGCACCAGCGAGACCCCCAGGCCGTACGAGACCAGGGCGGCGACCGCGGCGACATCGGTGGCCTCGTGCGCGATCTTCGGCGTGAAGCCGGCCGCGGTGCAGGCGGCGGCGACCAGCCGGGCGCAGTCGCTGCTGCCGGGCGCGGCGATGATCCATGGCTCGTGCGGGGCGTCGGCGAGCGACACCTCCGGCTTGTCGGCCAGCGGATCGGAGAGCAGCGGCTGCTGCTGGAACCGGGGGTCGTCCAGCGGTGGCGTGTCCGGGGTCGGCACCACCACGGCGATGTCTGTCTCGCCGGCCAGCAGCAGGTCGAACCCAGCGTCGGTCTCGGTCTCCCGGAGCCGTACCACCAGCCGTGGCAGGTCACCGGCGAGCCGCCTGGCGGCCGGGGCGAGCAGCCCGGCGACCGCTGTCGGGAAACCCGCGATCCGCAGCACTCCCGCGGTGCCGTCGATGGCGTACTCGGCGAGCTCTGCGTGGGCGCGTTCCCAGTCGGCGTGCAGCACGTCGGCGTACCGGACGAGGGTGTGCCCGGCCGGGGTGAGGCAGACCCGGCGGCCGCGCGGCTCGAGCAGCGCCACTCCCAGCTCGTGCGAAAGCTGGCGCAGCTGGTGCGAGACCGCCGACGGAGTCAGGTGCAGCGCGGCGGCCGCGGCGGTCACCGTGCCGTGCTGGTTGACCATGCGCAGCACGTGCAGACGGCGCAGATCCACAGCCTCGTTCATGCGAAATCCCTACACGGTTTCGTTCAATAACTTGAGCTGGACCTCAACGTTACTCGGTACCAGACTCTGAGGCATGAGATTCCGCGATGAACCGTACGAAGTGGTCTCCCGACACACCACGTCCGAGGGCGTCCTGGTCTACGTCCGTACCCCCGACGGCGGGCTGCAGGCGCGGCTGCACCGCTGGAGCGGCGGCGAACAGGTCGTCACCGGCCGCCCCGCCGCCCCCTCGACCCGCTGCGCCTAGCCGCCCGCGTCGCCGCGAATACCGCGATCCGTCTGGAGCGGCTGGTACTCGCCAGCCCGACGATCAACCCGTACCTGCGGCCGCTGCCCCGTGCGCCGGCTCGGCGACGTGGACAGCGAGGCGGTCGACGCCTGGGTCACCGCGCACTACCACGGCCACGACTACCCGGCGGTGCTGGTCGGCGCGTCGAACGGCGCCGCGGTGCACCTGGTGACCGCGCTCGGAGCGCCGTGGCCGCCGCAGACCGTCCTGATCCCGGTCCGTTGGTGGGGCAACTCGCCGCTGCGCCCGACCTGGCCGCCAGCAGCCACATTCGATCACTCTGATCACTGTCCATCGCGGCGCGGGTGTTGGGGTGGAATGCGGACGATCGGTCTGAGCTTGTGGCGTCCGATGATGTGGCTGTGGTTCGTACGAGATGACGCAGCTCAACATCGATAGGGCATTGAGCCTGCGCGCACGTCTACGCAGAGCGGGATGCGCCAGACATGTTGACGCTGTTCGGCTCCATCTGCTGGACGACCGTGGTGTGGCCCACTGATCACTAGCGGCCGCAGGCGTACCCCTGCGCTCCCCGCGGATTCGCGCCTGCCGACAGGACACCGGTGCGCGGGTCCCTGGCCACCGCGCACATCCGGCCCAGGCTCCAGCCGTCCGAGATCGTCACCCGGTGCCCACGCCGCGACAACTCGGCGATCACCTCGCGCCCAAGCCGGTCTTCAGCCACCAGTCCCCCGGGCTCTGCATCACGCGGGTAAAACGAGCTGGGCAGCGACGTGCTGTGGAAGTTGGGTGCGTCGATCGCCTCCTGCAACTCCAGCCCGCCGACCAGCCGGCGCAGCAGGAACAGCAACTGCCACTGGTCCTGCTGGTCGCCGCCCGGAGACCCGCAGGCCAGCACCGGCTCCCCGTCACGGAGGACGAGGGTCGGGGTGAGGGTGGTACGAGGCCGACGCCCAGGCCGCAGTGACGATGGCAGGCCAGACTCCAGCCAGAACATCTGCGCCCGGCTGCCCAGGCAGAAGCCCAGCTCCGGGATCGTGGGCGAGCTGTGCAGCCAGCCACCGCTCGGCGTGGCGGAGATGATGTTGCCCCACCGGTCCACCACGTCGAGCTGGCAGGTGTCGCCACGCTGCTCACCGTGCCGGTTGACGGTCGGCTCGCCCAGCGCCGCGGAGGGGTCCGGCGCCCCGGCCCGGGGTATGGATCCAGGTGCGCCTGCGGTCGCGTGGTGTACGTGCGCCGGTAGCCGCGGCTTCCGGCCGTCCGGCGACCCCGGTCGCAGGTCGAGCGCGGCGGTGTCGCTGATCAGCGCTCGACGCTCGGCGGTGTACTCGACCGACAACAGCGTCTCCAGCGGCACGTCAGCGCTGTCGCCGTACCAGGCTTCGCGGTCGGCGAAAGCCAGTTTGAGCGCCTCGATCGCGAGGTGGGCTCCGTCCGCGGTGCTTGGGTCCAGCCGTGCGTCGCCGTACCCGTCGAGGATCGCAAGGGTCTGCAGCAGGACCGGACCCTGGCCCCACGGGCCGGTCTTGGCGATGGTGAACTCCCGGAACCTCCCCAGCGCCGGCTCTTCGTACGTCGCTTGCCAGGTCGCCATATCGGTGGCGGTGACGAGCCCGGCATTTTCCCGGCCGGAAGAGTCGCGGTACGGGATCCGCTGGAAGGCGTCGATCGCCTCGGCCACGAAGCCGGTACGCCACGCCGCACGGGCCGCGTCGACGCCCGCCCGCCGCGAACCCGCCGCCTCCGCCGCGGCGACCAGGCGCTCCAGCGTCGCGGCGTACGCCGGGTTTCGAAACAACCGATGCGGTCGCGGCACGGCACCGCCCGGCAGCCACATTGCTGCGGAGGTCTTCCAGTGCTCGGTGAACAGTTGCGAAACGCCACGGATCGTCTCCGCCGCATGAGGCAGCAGCGGATGGCCGCGACTGGCGTACCCGATGGCGTACTTCAGCACCTCACCGAGGGGACGCGTCCCATAGTCGCGCAGCATCGACAGCCAGGCATCCACAGCACCGGGGACCGTCGCGGCCAGCGGCCCGGCTCCCGGAGCCAGGTCGAAGCCGCGGTCACGGTAGTGCTCGATGAACGCGCCGGCCGGAGCCGGCCCCTGGCCGCAGAGGACGACCGGCCTTGGGTCGCCAGCACGGGCGAAGATCGCCGGAACCTCGCCACCGGGGCCGTTGAGGTGCGGCTCCACGACGTGCAGCGTGAACGCCGCCGCGACGGCCGCGTCGAACGCGTTGCCGCCGGCCTCCAGCTCAGCCATCCCGACCTGGCTGGCCAGCCAGTGGGTCGACGAGACCATCCCGTACGTGCCGCGCAGCGTCGGTCGCGTCGTGAACGTCATGCCGCCCATCCTCCCCGTGACGAGCCGCGTCGTGGGGACTGGTTGCGCCACCTTGCCGTCTCGCTCCCGACCCGTGACTACGGTTGCGCACGACCGTGGACGCGGTCATCATGGTCGGATGATCTTCAACAGAAAGGGCGCAAACGCCCTGGCGCGATGAGCGCGCCGGCGCGGCGCAGGTACGCCGCGAACGTCCCGCACGCCTCCCACCCCAGCGATCATGAGCTGTGGTACGAGGCCGTCAAGGTCCGGCAGGAGTGGCTCGACCACGGCCTGTCCACGCAGCCGGCTGACAGGGCAACCGCCGAACGCAGCCTGACCGCGATCTATGCAAGGCTCTCCCGGCCACGTCCCCGGTTCCACTGGGTCGATTCGCCGCGTCAGGCGTTGCCGCTGATTAGTGGACTGCCCACCCTCGATGTGCTCCACCGGTGGATCCGCGACCCGAGGCCACCGGGACCCCCGCCACTAGCAAGCGACCTGGCCACGCTGGTCTCCCGCCTACGTGCAGATCTGAGCCAGGCGGTGACGCACCCGGGTCCTGAACAGTGCGCGCCACGGCAGAACAAGGACAAGATCGCGCAGCCCGCGGCGTCGCTGGCCAGGCCGGCGAACCCGGCCAGCACGCGGGCCCGGTCGGCGTGGCCGACGTGTCGCGGTGCCGTACGGGGCAGCAGACCCACCGCGACCTTGAACGGCCGCAGTGCCTGCGTCCAGTCCGGTTCGGCGCCGGTGCCCAGCTCCGTGGCGGCCCAGCGCCAAGCGGCGGCCACGCGCAGACTCACCGGCGCGGCCTCGTCCAGCGCCAGTTGCCGGAATCCGGCGAGCGCGGCCCGCCAC
>JBOGDG010000143.1:0-7588 GCA_050701655.1 Micromonosporaceae bacterium | reverse complement strand
CAGGGCTCCGCCTTCTGGTACGCCGCCACCAGCTTCCGGTACGCCGCCAGCTCCTCCGGGGCCCCGAACACCATCAGCTGTACGGCGTCGCCCGCGCCACCTGCGCCGCCACCACAGCCGGTGAGCAGCAACGCCAGCGCCAGGACGGCGGTCAGCGGACGGAACCATCGGATCATCGGTGAGTGCCTTTCGGGTCGAGCGGGCCGTACCGGTGCAGGCCGTACCGGTGAAGGAAGTGGCGCTGCGCGATCCCGAACACCACCAGCGCCGGCACTGTGGCGATCACCGCCCCGGCCAGGAACACCGGGAAGTTGGTCGGATCCAGGGTGGCGAGCGAGCGCAGCGCCAACGGCAGGGTGAACAGGCTGCGGTCGTACACGAAGACGAGGGGGTCGAGGAAGTTCGACCAGGTCAGCACGAAGGTGAGCGCCGCCAGACCAGCCGTCACCGGGCGTACCAGCGGCATAGCTACCCGCCACCAGACCTGCACCGGCGTGAGGTCGGCGAGCCGGCAGGCGTCGTAGAGGTCGGCGGGCAGCGCCCGGAACGCGGCGTAGTAGACCAGCGGGTACAGCGGCGAGGTGGCCAGCAGCGCCGGCGCCACCAGCGGCACCAGCGTGTCGGTCAGCTCCAGGCTCCGGAACAGCAGGAACCGCGGCGCCAGCAGCGCCGTCGCCGGCACCATCAGCGCCAGCAGCGACGCCGCCATCACCACAGTGGCGAGCCGGCGGGACAGCTGGGTCAGCGCGAACCCGGCGAGCGACGCGACCAGCACGCTCACCGGCACCGCCACCACGGCGACCAGCAGCGAGTTGAGCGTGGCGCGCAGCAGTCCGCCGAGCCCGACCGCCTGCCGGTAGCCCGCGGCCGACGCCGGGTCCGGCACCAGCTCCACCCCGACCGGTGGCGGCAGGCCGGGCTGCCGCAGCGATCCGGCCACCAACAACACCAGCGGGGGTACGAACACCACGACAACGGCGACCGCGCCGGCGGTACGCCAGCGGCGCGACGCCGTCGTCGGATAGGAAGAGGGGCCGCGAGCGCGGCCCCTCTTCGTCGTGCGTGTCAGGGGCATCTAGGTCCCGAGGGTCAACTTCCAGGCGCTCAGACCGTGCGATGCCGCGTACAGGATCCGTTCGCCCGGCACGATGGTCAGACCGGCGACCTCGACGTGTGGCATCCCGCTGGCCGCCTCGGTCCAACTGGTGCTGCCCGCCGCGAGGCGGAGCACACCGAAGTCGGTGGCAGCGTACAGGTCACCGGTCACGTCGTCGCGTACCAGGTCGGTGACTGGCTGGTCACCGAAGTTGTACGAACGGTCAACCCAGGTGGATTCCCCGGTCGCCGGGTCGACGGTCACCTCGAACAGGTGACCCGGGGTGTCCGGCGTGTTCGCGTCGAACCCGCTGTACGAGATCCACGCGTGGTTCCCGTCCGCCGGGTCGACGTAGATGCTGCTGACGAACCGGTTCGGCGTGGTCGTGTCGTCGTCGAGCCGGGTCCAGGAGACCGAGCCGGCGTCGGCGGCGTCCACGTTGCGGGAGCTGAAGACCCGGCCGGTGGTCGTCGCCGCCCACGCCGTGGAGGTGTCGGCCACGGTCCGCTCCACCGACGCCACCGCGCCGCCGTCGCGGTCACCCCAGGACGCGGCGGTCAACCGCTGCGATCCCAGCTCCGCCCAGTCACCACAGGTGTCCTCGAAGGTGCCGGTCCAGGTGTTGCAGATCCGGTTGGCCTCTTCCAGGGTGCGGTCACCGAGCCCGAAGGTGGTGGTCCGGTACGCGGTGCGCCCGGTACCGACGAACATGGTGCCGCTGACCTTCGGGTCACTGATGATCGGCGAGTAGAACTGGCTGCCGGGGTGCCCGTAGACCGGATCGGAGATCCAGATCCAGCTGCCGATGTCACCGGCCTTGAAATTCACCTCGGGGCTGGCATCGAAGAAGGAGTGGAACCGGAAGTCCTGCTTCGCCACGTCGTACCCGGACTGGCCACCGTCACCGATCATGGTGTTGGTCCAGGTGACGTTGTTGTCGTTCTCCCAGGTGCCGTTGTCCTGGGTGCCGCCCTGCAGCTCGGTCGCGTCGTGCGGGCTGACCGACAAGCTCATGAACTGCAGCGTGGACAGTCCGCCGTTGACGCCTTCCAGCTTGGACGGGATCCGGGAGAGCATCTGCTTGCAGCGCGCCAGCTTCGCCTCGGTGTTGAGGTTGCGCCGCGGGTCGTCGCACCAGCTCGACCGGTCCACGAGCTTGCCGCTGGAGCGCATCACGCCACCGTCGTTGGCCTCGAAGAACTGGTACGGGTTGTTCGGGTTGGTGACCAGGTCGTGCTGGTCTGGGTGCAGCCCGTTCGGGTGCAGCGGGTCGGTGCCGTCGAAGGTCATGTCGGTACCGGTGACGCCGGCGTCGGTGGAGAGCACCACGCCGCGCTTGTTGGCGATCGTCTCGCCGTAGGCGTACGAGCCGCCCGCGTACACCATGTCCGGGTGTCCCTCGGGGGTGTGCACGAACACGTCGTACCAGCACTGGCCGCCGCACAGGTTGTACCAGGCGTACCCGGTGTCGGCGACGTTGCTGCTGGTCAGGTCGGTGAACGTGGGCGTGCCGCTGGCCACGTCGTCGCTGCGGAACAGCCGCGAGTACGGGTTGCCGGTGTTGCCCTCGAAGACGTACATCCGGGTCTTGCCGTTGGGCAGCTTCGCCACGTCGAACGCCGGGCGGGTGGTGAGCACCGCGGCGTTCAGCGACTCCTTGATCTGGGTCCACGTCGCGCCGGCGTCGTTGGAACGCCAGATCCCGCGGGCGTACGAGGACGCGTACACCGTGTCGGGGTCGCTCGGGTCGAACTCCAGGTTGCGGACGCCGCGCGGCGAGCAGGTGGCCTGGTTGGCGAACTCGGCCGCGCTGCCGCTGCACTGTTCCGGGTCGGCGGAGCCGTTGTGGATGAAGTCCCAGCTCTGGCCACCGTCGGTGGACTTGTAGAGCCCCCACTTCGCCGCGTCCGGCACCGGGCGGGTGACGCCGGAGCAGCACACGCTGGACATCCCGCGCAGCGCGGTGGTGGTGCCGACGTAGAGCGTCTTCGCGTCACCGGGCTTGATCAGGATCTCGCCGATCCCCTTGCCGCCGAGCGCGGACTTGCCCAGCGGGCCGGTCCAGCTCTTGCCGGCGTCGGTGGACTTGTAGAGCCCCACGCCGGCGGCGCAGCCGGAGCCGCAGACGTTCGCCTCGCCGGTGCCGACGTAGATGGTGCGGCCGGTCCTGTCGTTCTTGTCGACGGTCACGCTGCCGGCGGCGTTGATGCCGAACGGCCCTGCCAGGTACTTCCAGGCGGGCTCACGCCAGGAGGTCGCTGGTACGCCACACTCCACCGCCCGCAGGGGTGATCCACGCCCGGCAGTCGCCGGGCCGGCACTTGGGGCTGACCGCGATCGAGGTGGTACGACCACCCGCGACGTACTCGTTCGGGACGTAGTTGAAGGAGTTGCGCAAGTCCGTCTTCGGGTACACCGCCTGGCTCGGGCCGACCTTGGTCCACGCGCCCTTGGCGGACGCGCCGCCCACGTACCCACGCTTCTTCGCCTTGCCGTAGCCGGACTTCGCGGTGTCCATCTCAGCCACGGTGATGGTGTTGCCGGGGTACGCCCGGGCCGCGAACGCCGCGTCCGCGGACGAGCCGGGTCCCTCCGGCGACATGCCGCTGTCTCCGGGGATCGCCCGGTGCAGGTCCTGCAGGTGCCGGCCGAGCGCGGTCGGCATCTCACCGTCGCCGGTCGCCGCGTTGGCCGCCGGCTCCGCCCCGCTCAGCTGGACCGCCACCGCACCGGCGGACGCGGCAAGAATGCCAATCGCCACGCCCACCAGGGCGTGGCGATATCTGCGCTTGATCCTTCTCATCTAATTCCTCCCGAACCACGGCTCCATTGCCACGGCGCCTCAGGGGTGCGCGCCGCCGGAAGCTCCAGCCAGAGAGATTTCCAGCCGGGCCGCTACGTGGCAATAGTGAGATCCATCGATTCGGCAGGACGGGCCGACGGAGCGGGCTAACCCTCGGGCAACCCCGCTTCGGCGCCCGCGACGGTCAGGGGTTCACGTACCGCCGGCTCGATCGTCACCGGTACGCCGTTGAGTGCCGCGTTGCCCGATACCGTGTCCAGGTAGCCATCGTCGGTGAGGTCGTTGATAGACACTCCGGGGGTACGCGCGGCGACCCGCAGCCGGGTGCCGGACCGGCCGTGCCCCCAGCCGTGCGGCAGGCTCACCACCCCGGGCATCAGGTCGCTGGTCGCCGCCACCTCGATCTCGACCTCCCCGGTACGGGAGCGCACCCGTACCCGCTGCCCGTCGGAGAGGCCCCGGGCTTCCAGGTCGGACGGGTGGGCGAGCAGCTGGTTGCGCTGCTTGCCCTTGGTGAGCCGCTCGAAGTTGTGCATCCACGAGTTGTTGCTGCGCAGGTGCCGCCGGCCGATCAGCCGCAGCTGGCCGTCCGCGGGCGCGGCGAGCAGCTCCTCGCGCGCGGCGTCCAGCGCCTCGGTCAGCAGCGCGGGGGCGCAGTGGATCCGCTTGTCCTTGGTGAACAGCTTGCCGGGGAAGCTGGGACGCAGCGGCCCCAGGTCGACCCCGTGCGGCTCCCGGCGCAGCCGGCCCATGCTCAGCTGGTACGGCCCGCGCCGCAGCCCGAGCCCGACCAGCTGATCCGGCCGCAGCCGGAGCGCCAGCCCCCGGGAGAGCCGGGTCAGCCAGCTGCCGCGCGGCTTCACACCGTGCCGCCGCAACGCCCGCCGGTACGCGCGTACCAGGCCGCCGATGATCTGCCAGTCGTGCCGCGAGGTGGCCGGCGCCGGCAGGATCGCCGGGGTGTAACGGGCGGTGTTGCGTACCGCGAGGGCGTGGAACGCCAGGTCGTAGTTGTCGTGCTCCAGCGCGCTGGTGGGCGGCAGGATCAGGTCGGCGTGCCGGGTGGTCTCGTTGAGATAGATGTCGACCGAGACCATGAAGTCCAGTGTGGACAGTGCGATGTCGAGCTGCCCGCCGTTGGGGGTGGAGAGCACCGGGTTGCCGGCGACCGTGATCAGGGCCCGGATCCGGCCCTCCCCAGGGGTCGCGATCTCCTCGGCGAGCGTCGCCACCGGCAGCTCGCCGCCGAACTCGGGCAGCCCGCGTACCCGGCTGTGCCATTTGCCGAGGTGACCGCGCCCGGCGAGGCCGCTGCCGACCAGATCCACCGCCGGGTTGGTGACCAGCGCTCCCCCGGCCCGGTCCAGGTTGCCGGTCACGATGTTGAGCAGCTGGATCGCCCACTGGCTCAGTACGCCGAACCGCTGCGTCGAGACCCCCATCCGGCCGTAGCAGACGGCACCGTCGGCGCTCGCGTACTCCCGGGCGATCCGCGTGATCGTCTCGGCCTCGACGCCGGTGACCTCCGCCGCCCGCTCAGGAGTGAAGTCGGCGACGGCTTCCCGGACCGCCGCCAGGCCGTCGGCGTACGGCACCGGGGTGTCGAGCCCCTCGGCGAAGATCACGTGCAGCAGGGCGAACAGCAGCGCCGCGTCGGTGCCGGGGCGTACGAAGTGGTGCTCGTCGGCGCGGGCGGCGGTCTCGGTGCGCCGCGGGTCGAACACCACCAGCTTGCCGTCGCGTTTCCCCAGGTCGTCGAGGCGCCGCTTGACATCCGGCACGGTCATCAGGCTGCCGTTGGAGGCCATCGGATTGGCCCCGAACACCAGGAAGTACGAGGTCCGGTCGATGTCCGGGATCGGCAGCAGCAGCTGGTGCCCGTACAGCTGCCAGGCGACGAGCTGGTGCGGCAGCTGGTCGACCGACGTGGCGGAGAACCGGTTCTTGGTGCCCAGCTCCCGCAGCAGCGTCAGGCCGTGGGTGAGGCTGCCGTAGTTGTGCACGTTCGGGTTGCCGAGGTAGATCCCCACCGCGCTCGCACCGTGCTCCGCGCGTACCGCCGCCAACCGGTCGGCCACCAGCCGGTACGCCTCGTCCCAGCCAATCTCCTGCCACTCGTCCCCGACGCGTTTCACCGGTTGCCGAAGCCGATCCGGGTCGGCGTACACGTCGGAGAGGGCGAGCGCCTTCGGGCAGATGTGGCCCCGGGAGAGCGGGTCCTTCTCGTCGCCGCGTACCGAGGTCACCGTGCCGGCTTCGACGGTGAACTCCAGGCCGCAGATGGCTTCGCACAGGTTGCAGGCGCCGTACCGGATCTCGGGCATCGCTCACCTCGCGGACGTCAGAGCTGGTCTGACCGCCACGCTACCGGCGGGTAGCCGATCTGGGTACCGCGCGGCCTCACTGGGCTTCGCGGAGCGGGAACCGGTGGCCGGACCCCTGCGGCACAGCCAGCGTCAAGGTCAGTACGCCGTCGGCGTACCGCCGCCGCGCCGGCGCCCCCAGCGCGCCGACCACCCGGATCAGGCCGATGTTGTCGGGATGGGTGTGCAGCGCCACGCCGCCCAGCCCGATCTGCCCGGCCAGCTGGTGCAGCCGTTTCAGCAGCGCGGTGCCGAGCCCGCGCCGCTGCCAGCCGTCCTCCACCAGCAGCGCGATCTCGCCGTCGCCGGCGAGCCGGTGCCACATCAGGTTGCCGAGCCCGACGATCCGGCCGTCGCCGGCCTCCGCCACCACGGCGTACCCGTACCGGGGAGCGATCAGGCTTACCAGGTGCCGCCGCGAAGGAACGGCCACGCCCGACATGTAGCGCCGGTACCGCGAGCGGGGCGAGCACCGACCGTGCATCGCCGCCACCGCCGCCAGATCGGTGATGTCCGCGAACCGCATTGTCACCTGGCTGGCCGCGCTGCCCAGAACCCCCGAAGTTGTCACGCCCCCAGGCTGTCCGGCCGCTGTTTCTGACGCATTGCCGGAGGGTGACCACTCCTCGAACCGGGCTGTGGCGGTGCCCACAGCGATCTCACAACACCACCTGACCGGTGGTGAGGCCGGTGACCTGATGCCGGTCCGCGTCACCGGCCAGGAAGCGCAGCAGCCGGTCGGCTTCCCTCTCCACCGCGGCCAGCTCCTCGCCGGCCACCGGCGCGAACGGCTCGACCTGCAGCACGGCGGCCTGCTTGTCCCGCCGCAGCTTCCAGGCGCCCCGCGCGCACCCGTCCACCAGGAACATCCCCCGGGTGTACGCGCGCTGCACGTACCCGCCGTCGGGCAGCACCCGGGTCCGATCGCCGTGGGAGAAGAACAGGTTGTCGAACTCCGGCAGGAACCGTACCGCCGCCGGGGTGTCCGGATCGGGCAGCGGCGCGTCGGGAAGGTCGTACAGGGTGGCGCCGTGCTCGCTCCGGAAGGTACGCAGCTCCAGCCGGTCCACCACCTCCCGCAGCCGGGTCAGCCCCGACCAGGTCTGTACGTCGGCGACCGTCGCCGGCCCGAAGCCGGCCAGATACCGCAGCATCATCCGGTCCACCGACGGCTCGGTGCTCACCCCGCCGCCCGTCCAAGTCTCGATGGTGGTGAACATCGGCTGGCCGGAGCCGCGCCACAGCCCCCTGGGCGGCACCTGCACCAGTGGCAGCAGCTGCCGCACCGCGTACGCCAGCGCCGGCGGCTCCCGGTCCGGCCAGTGC